>JABFYB010000103.1 GCA_013361475.1 Hamadaea sp. | reverse complement strand
ACCGTGTACTCGCCTTCGAGCAGTCGATCCGCGGTGAACGTGCCCGACGCGTCGGTCGTCGCCGACCAGGGCTGGATGCCCTCGGCCGACACAGTGGCGGCGGATATCACCGAGCCGTTCGCCGACCGGATCGTGCCGGAGACGCCGCCTCGCGGCAGCGGCGCCAGCGTGATGTCGAGCGTCAACGTCCCGCTCTCCGGCATGGTCACCGACCGCTCGGCCGTCACGAACCCGAACGCCTCGATCCGGATCGTGTGGGTCCCGGCCGTGAGGCCCAGCGTGTACGCGCCGTTCGCAGCAGTCACCGTGCCGGCACCGGCTTCGACTGCGGTGACACGGGCCCCGTTCACGGGGGCGCCGTCGGCGTCGGTCACCACTCCGGCGATCGCGGCTTGCCGGGCGTCGACTGCCCACGCCACGGCGTTGAGGTAGATCTGCTCGGCCGCCGGCGTCCACCGCGTACCCGGTCGTCCGTAGGAGCCCGCCGACAGGCCACCGAGCAGCACCTCGACGCTCGTCGCCGAGGTGAACCGGTAACCGACGGCGTTGCCGAGGTCGGCCGTCGCCGATCGCGCGTCGGCGACGGTGGTCCCGCTGTACCCCGAGTAGGTCAGCCATTGCTGGTTGTCGCCGGGGTTGCTGAGCACCACCACCGGCTCGCCGACCGGGAAGCCCGCGAAGATCGGGTGCGGCTTGCCGACGACGTACGCGATGTCGCCGGGCTCGAAGTCGTAGGCCACGTCGGCCGGATCGTCGCGGACGTCGGACAGCGCTCCGATGGCGGCGCCGCCCCACTGTCCACCATAGATGGTCGAGACGCTGCCGGCCGCCGCCGCGTTGATCACCTGCAGCAGTGCGGGACGATACGAGCTGGACACCGTCCCGTTGACGATGATCAGGTCGAACTCGCTCACCCGGGGTACCAGGGTGCCGAGCTGAGCCGCCGTCACCTGTTCGACGGCGTAACCCTCCCGTTGCAGCAGCCCGGTGATGGCGTTCGACGAGTCGGCCACGACGGCCACGCGATGCGAGGCGATCAGGGTGACATCCAAGGACAAGGTCCCGTCGGGGGCCACCGTGACGGCCCGCGTGGCCACCTGATGTCCGGCCGCCGTGACCCGAACCGTCCAGCCGGCGGCGGGCACACCCGCGATCGTGTAAGAACCGTCGGCTGCGGTCGTCGTGGTCAACGGCGTACCGACGACGGCGACGCTCGCTCCCGCGACGGCTCCAGCCGGTCCCGTGACGACGCCGGTGATGGTTCCGGCGGGGCGAGCTGTGAGAGTCATCGGCAGCGTCACGACTCCGCCCGCGGTGATGTCCACGACGGTCGTGCTGTCGGCGTACCCGAAGCTCGACGCCTGCAGCGTCCACCGGCCGACCGGAAGCGTCACGACGAACGTGCCGTCGCCGGGCCGCGCGGACACCGCCTCGCCGGTCTCGGCGACCTTGACCGTGCCCGCGAGCGGTGCCTGGCTCGCGGCCCGCAGCGTGCCGCGGACCTCGCCGCCGAGCCCGTCGGTGTCCAGCGCGTAGGACAGGGCGTTACGCAGCAGCCGCTCCGCCCCGCCGGACCAGTTTAGGCCGGGATGGTCGCCGTAGGCCGGGTACCCGTAGGTGCTCACCGAGAGTGCGCCGAGCAGGACGTCGACGGCCCGCGCGCCACGGTGCCGCACGCCCACGAGTCCGCCGCCCGCCGTCGGGTCGTCGGAGGTCACGGTGGCGATGGTGGTCCCGCTGAACTCGCCGAACCAGGAATACTCCTTGTTGGGCGCGGTCAGCTCGAACGACGCCGGCAGGCCCGCGAGCAGCGGGTGGCCGGGCACTGTCGCGTGCGCGGTCACGGTGCCGTCGTTACGGCCCTCGCCTTCCACATCAGGATCACCGTCGTACGCCTTCAAGTAGCGGAACGAGCCGCGGCCCGATTGGTCCAGCCACAACGCCGGCACACCGGACCGGTTGAGCGCGTCGTCGAAGGCGGCCCACCCGGCGGCGCCCGGGTCGGTGCCGGTGTAGGTGGCCATGTTGCCGATGACGAGGTCGAGGTCGCCGAGCGCCGCGGTGTCCGCCCAGCCGATGGAGCGCGGTTCGTAGCCCCAGTAGGTCAGGTATGCCGTGAGCCGGCCCTCGAAGTCGTCGAGGACGCCGACCGCCGGGGACGGACGCAGGACGCCGTCGGCGGTGGTCTCGACACCGGCGGTCACGGTCACCGGGATCCGCGTACGCACGTAGCCCGCCGACGTCACCTCCAGCTCGTACGACCCCGGTTCGACCAGCGGCAGCCGGTAGTGCCCGGTGCTGTCGGTCACCGTGTGCGCGGTGGTGCCCACCAAGCTGATCGTCGCCCCGTCGACGGGTCCGGCGGTGGCGGTGACGCCGTTCGCCTCGATGTCGGTCAACGCGGTGACGGTCCCCGCGAGGCCGCCGACGGTTCCGGGCTGCATCTCGATGTCCACCCGGGCCAGACCGTTGCGTTCGACCGTGACCTCGCGCTCGACCGGCGCATAGCCGAACGAGCTGAACCGCAGCCGGTGCGTACCCGGGTCGAGGGGGAACGTGTACTCACCGGCGGCGTCGGTCGTCACCCGGCGCGGAGTGCCGACCAGTTCGACCGTCGCCGGCAGTGCCGCCGCGTCGACGCCGACGACCCGGCCGGTCGCCCCGCCCAACCCGGGCGCGGCGCTCCACCGGATCGCGTTGAGGTAGAGCTTGACGCCGTCGGGCGTCCAGTCGTCCTTCGGCCCCTGCAGGACCGTCCCGGCGAAGCCGCCGAGCACCAGGTGCACGCTGCCCGTGGTACGCACCGTGTAGGCGGCGGCGACGCCCCGCCGGCCGCCCGTCTCCGAATGCACGTCGGCCAGCGGCGTACCGGAGTAGCCCACGATCGCGGCGGCGGTCCGGCCGGCCCGGAAGATCTCCGGCCGTTCGGGCAGACCGGCGAACAGCGGGTGCCCGGCCACGGTCGAGGCGTACGAGAGGATGCCTTCGCCGCTGACGGGCAGCGTCCCCGCCGGGTCGGCGAGATACTTGCGCAGCAGGCGCGCACCGCCGTCACTGGAGTACCGGTCGTCGGGGAAGACTCCGCTGACGGAGGCCGCGTCCATGGCCGCGAGGAACTGCGTGAACACGGCCGCGCCGGGGTCGGTCGAGTCGTTGAAGACCACGACGTCGAACTGCGACAGCCGACCGGCGTCCGTCCAGGTGATCGGCTCCGCGGCGATCTCGTTCGCGCGCATCAACGCGACGACGCTGTCACCCGAGTAGTCGCCCAGCACACCGACCCGGGGGGCCGCGGCCAGCTCCACATCAGACACAGTCTCGATGCCGGCTCGGATTTCGACAGTGACCGTGCTGCTCAGGTGGCCGGCCGCGCTCGTCCGCACCTGGTAAGTGCCGACGGGCAGGTCGATGGCGTAGCCGCCGTCCGCCGCCGAGGTCGCCGTGAGGTCGGTGCCTTCGACGACGATGGTCGCCCCGCCCACCGGCGAGCCGTCACGCCCGCTGGTGACCACGCCGCGTACGCCGCCGGTCCCGGAGACGGTCAGCGTGGGGTTGACGGTGACCAGGTCGCCCGCCGCCACCGTGATCGTCTGCTCGAACGGTGTGCTGCCGACGCGGGTGAACCGTAGCGTCGGCGTGCCGGGGGTGACGAGCAGCCGGTAGGTGCCGT
Source organism: Hamadaea sp. (assembly GCA_013361475.1). Lineage (GTDB taxonomy): Bacteria > Actinomycetota > Actinomycetes > Mycobacteriales > Micromonosporaceae > Hamadaea. The sequence continues at coordinate 12,035 of JABFYB010000103.1, read as the reverse complement.
CGGCTGCGGTCGTGGTCCGCTCGCCCGTCGCGGGCACCGCCACGGTCACTCCCGCCAGCGGTACGCCCGACGGATCGGTGACCGTGCCCTCGACGGCTGCGTAGCGCGCGTCGATGGCGTACCCGATGGCATTGTGGAGAATGGTCCGCGCCGCCGGGAGCCAGTCCTCGGCCGGGACCCCCCACGACGCCGCCGCGGCCAGCGAACCGATCAGCACATGCGTGTTTTCCGTGCCACGCGGCTCGAAGGCGATGGCGCTGCCGACGTCACCGGCCTCGTCGGTGTTCAGGGTGGCGACCGTGGTGCCGGAGTAGCCGGTGAAGGCCGACCACGCGCCGCGCGGCGCGAGAATCTCGGTGCGTTCACCGCGCGCGAGTCCCGCGGTCAGGGGATGTGCGGTCGTGGCGACGACCGAGATGCGCCCGGTGGTGTTCAGGTCGCCGGGGAGCGCCTGCGGATCGCCGGTGTGCTTGGTCAAGTGGTTGATGGCTCCGTAGCCCAGCGACCACTGATCCAGGAACACGACGCTGGTGCCGGCCGCGTCGGTCGCGGTGAGGAAGGCCCGGAACTCGTCGGGTCCGGGATCGCTGCCGCTGCTTCCGTTGGCCACGACCGCGCGGAAGTCGCCGGCGCGGGCGGTCACCTCGGCATAGGTCGCGGGTTGGACCGAGTAGCCGAGGGCGGTGAGTTCGGCGGCGATGCGGCCCTCGTAGTCGCCGATCACCGCCAGGTCATACCGCTTCAGAGTCGTGTCGAGCGTGATGGTCTGCCCGGCCACGACGGTCACCGACCGCGACTGCGGAGCGTAGCCTGTGCGGGAGACCGTGACGCGATACGTGCCCGCCGACACCTGGGCCAGCGTGAACTCGCCGGCCGCGTCGCTGGTGGCCGGGTCGACGGGGGTGGACTCCAGGGTGATCGTGGCATCCGCGAGCGGCTTGCCCGCTTCGTCGCGCACCACGCCCCGGATCGCGCCCGTGCCGACTGCGGCGAGGCTGGCATCCATCGTGGTGGTCTCGCCCGCGATCAGCACGATCTCCCGGCTCTGGCTCTCCAGCCCGTACGCGGCGATCGTGACCGTCACCCGGCCGGGCTGATGTGCCAGCTCGAAGCGCCCGGTGGCCGGATCGGTGGCGACCTGCGCACCGGTCTCCTGCACGCGGACCGTGGCGGCGACGGGGCCGTCCGGCCCGGTGACGACACCGGTGATCTTTCCGGTCGGGTGGTACGCGTACAGGTCGCCGTTGGAGTCCGCGGTGACCAGGAGCCCTTCGGCGTACGCCGGGGTGGTGGTGACGTTGGCGCCGGTCGTGGCCTGCCAGACCAGGTCGCCGGTGGCCGCGTCGAGCGCCCAGATCCGCCGGTCGAGCTGCGAACCGCCGAGGACGTACCCGTCGCCGCTGACGAGCACGGAAGCGCTGACCGCGCCGTTGATCCCGTAGTGCCAGACCGCCTTTCCGGTCGTCGCCTCGTAGGCGGCGACGAAGCCGAGCCCATGCGATCCGGCGATCACGAGGTCGCCGTAGACCGCGGGCGTGCTGCCCTGGCCGTCGCCGTGGGTGCTGTTCTCCCACCGCAACGCGCCGCTCGCGGCGTCGAGGGCCAGCATGCTGCCGCCGCCGTTGCCGTCGGTCGTGGCGACGTAGACGGCACCGCCGACGACGCTCGCGCCGCCGATGAAGTAGTCAGCGCTGCGGGTGTAGGTCCACTTGCGGGCGCCGGTCGCCGCGTCGAGGGCGATGAGTTGGCCGTCGTCGGCGTTGCCGACGATCACCAGCCCGCCGCCGACGGCCGGCCCGGCGAAGACGGACGTGCCGACGTCGGTGGCCCACAGCTGCCGGCCGGTGGCCGCGTCGAGGGCGTACACCGTGTCGGAGCGATTCTGCGTCGGCCCGGTCGCGGCGTAGACGACGCCGTCCACGACCGACGGAGCGGTGTAGACGGTCAACCGGTCCGGGGTGGGCACCTGCCAGCGCAGTTTGCCGGTGGCGGCGTCGAGGGCGTGGATGCCGCCATTCACGCCACCGCCCGTGAACACCAGTCCGCCCGCCACCGCCGGGCTTCCCCGCAGCGCCTGGCCGGTCTGGAAGGCCCACAGCTGCCGTCCCGTTCCGACGTCCCGGGCGGTCAGCCGACCGGCGTCGGAACCGAGGAACACCCGGCCGTCGGCGATGACCGGGCTGGCGAAGACCACCGGGCTGCCGGCGTCGGCGTTCCAGCTCGGCTGCAGCGTCCGGCCCGCGATCGGGTCACCGGACAGGCCGGCTCGCACGGGGTTGTTCTGGTATTGGCTCCAGCCGGGTGCGGTCGGCTGGTTCAGGGCGGCCAGCGCGAACCGGACGTCCTCGTCTCCGTCCACAGTGGTCTCGGCCGTCGCGGGCCGGTAGCCGGCCGCGGCCACTCGCACGGAGTAGACGCCCTCGGCGACGGTCAGCTCGAACCGGCCGTTCGCGTCGGTGGTGACGGCGTCGAGCGGGGTGCCGGCAAAGGTGACACGAGCGCTTCGGATCGCACCCGACGGTCCCGTGACGGTGCCGACGACTCGGCGGTTGGGCGCGGCGGCAAGCGCCACGTCGTGGGCGATCGACTCGCCGACGGCGACGGTCACCTTGCCCCGCTGGGTCACGAACCCGTACGCGCCGACGGTGACGTCCTGCGTACCGGCCGGGGCCACCAGCGAGTAGGCGCCGGTCTGCGCGTCGGAGGTCGTCGACTCCCCCGCGATGGTGACCGTGGCGGACCGTGGTTTGCCGTCCGGCCCGGTCACCCGGCCGGTGACGGTGCCGGAGTGCGCGGCCCGGGTGACGGCGGCGTACGCGTCGATGATCCCGGTGCCGTAAGCGTTGTTGGGCACCGTGCCCATGTGGGATTCGACCCGCGCCGTGCCCGTGAGGATCTGGCGTACCTCGGCGACGGTCAGCTCGGGGTTGGCCGAGAGCATCAGGGCGACGACGCCGGTGGCGTGCGGCGTGGCCATCGAGGTGCCCGAGATCGTGTTGTACCCGGACGCGATGAGCTGGCGGGGCCAGGTCGAGCGGATCAGGTGACCCGGTGCGCTGACGTCGGGCTTGATGTGGGTGACGCCGTCCCAGGTGACCGGGCCGCGGCTGGAGAAGCCGGCGACGCGGTCCTGCTGGTCGGTCGCGCCGATGCCGATGACGTGCGGATAGCTGCCCGGCGAACCGACGGTGCCCGGTCCAGGGCCGTTGTTGCCGTTGGCGAACACCGCGACGATGCCGGCGGCCTCCCAGGCGAGCAGGTCGTTCCAGAAGGTCGTGGCGTTCGGGGCGTCGGCGCCCCAGGAGTTGTTGACGACGTCGGGCGCCGCGGACGGGTCGCCGCCGGGAGCCATCATCCACTGAAACGCGTCGTGGATGATCGATTCGGTCGTGCTGCCGGAGTCGCGGAAGATCTTCGCCGCGATCCACTGCGCTCCGGGCGCGACGCCGGTCAGCTCCCCCGGGGCGGAGCCGACGATGCTGCCGGTGACGTGGGTGCCGTGACCGCCGCCGTCGCCCGGCGTCCGATAGTTCTCGCCGGTCGGGACGTACCAGCTCGCTGCCGGATCGCCGGTGAGGCCACGCCACGAGTTCCGCAGCGCCGGGTGGCCGCCGTCCGCACCGCCGTCCATGATGCCGACGACGACACCGTCACCGCGTACGCCGTACTCGCCCCACGTCTCCGGGGCGTTGATCGACTCCAGGCTCCAGCTGGGCAGCAACGGCTCACCGGCCGCCGGCGCGATGGGCTCCTCCTGCCGGATCTCGACGTCGGCGGTGATGCTCGCGACGTCGGGGTGGGCGGCGAGCGCGTCGAGCGCCTGGCGGTCCACAGTGGCGGCGAAACCGTTGAAGATCCAGTACGGCTTAACGCCGCGAGCGTGGCCCGCCTGCTCATGAGTGGCGAGCAGTCGGCGTACGCCCGGCTGGGTCGCCTCGGCGGTCTGCCGCATGCCGTCGCGCACCGTACGCGCCTTGGCGCTGCGCGCGGCGTCGGCGATCTGCCGCTCGGCCGCCGCTCGACCCATGTACGCACTCGCGACGGCCAGCTGCCGACGCGTCGTCTCGGCGGCCGTCCGGCCCTCCTCCGCGGCCCGCCGGTTGATCGCGGCCAAGTCTGGCTGCGTACGCAACCGGATGATGACGTTGGCGGTGCCGCCGTCGTCCAGGGCTGCGCGTACCTCGGGGGACACACCGCTCGGCGGTTGTGTGCCGTTGGCGCTCGATTCGGCGCCGAACCCCGTGGCGTCCACGGGAAGTCCACTGAGCAGGCTCAGGACGTCGGCCGGTGTCGACGTCCCCGCCGTCGAGGCCGACGCCACCGACGGCGAGGCAGGCGCTGCCATCGCGGCGATCGGCGCCGGTGCGACGGCCATGGTGACGGCGAGCAGCGGCAGCGCCGCTCTGGTGAACCAGCTTCGGGCGACGCGCATGTCTCGGACCTCCGGTGAGGGGCAGGCAGCCGACTGTGGAATACGCCGATGGCCGCTTCGAGAGAATGTCCCTCACCGTAGAATCGATCTTCGTAGCCGTAAAGGTGTAACGATCAACTCGATGTGCCCGGTATATGGGTAACCGGTCGGCAAGAGCCTCGTTCACGCCCGCTGACCTCGGCACACTTTCGTCGGTGGATGGATCGGCACGATACGTCGATGTGCGTGCAATGTGCAGCCTGCTGTACGCGGGCTGCCTAACGTCACGGCGCACCCCTCGGCCAACTGTTTCCGTCCGATGCCGGTCGCGGCATCTGTCGTGTGTGGAGGAGACTCGATGACGCTGCTCGCCGTCGCGGTCGTGATCACCGCCGTCCTCTGTGTGTTCAGCCTGCTCCTCAACTTCGGAGTCATCCGCCGCCTGCGCGAGCACACCGAGATGCTGACCAAGCTGACGAACCGATCGGACGCCGCCGGAGGGGTGATGCACCCGGCCGGCACCAACCTGCCGGCGCTGACGGCCACGACCGCCGAGGGTACGCAGATCAACGTCGGCGAAGCAGGTCGTTCCACCCTCGTCGGCTTCTTCACTCCCAGTTGCCCGGCGTGCGCCGAGCGGCTGCCGGAGTTCGTGGCACTCGCCGCCCAGATGCCCGGCGGCTCCGACGACGTCGTGGCGGTGGCGGTCGGCGACCTCCAGGAGACGGCGGACCTGCGCGCCAAGCTCGCCGGTGCGGCACGGGTCGTCGCCGAGGTGGATCAGGGGCCGGTGGGCCGGGCCTTCGGCGTACAGGGCTATCCGGCCTTCGCCGTGCTCGACTCGTCCACGATCGTGTTCAGCGGCTTCGACCTGCATGGCGTACCGCTGCCGGAGGCGGTGTGAGCCAGCGGTCGCCCGGCGAGCCGGCCACGGTACGGCACCTGCCGGCCGCGGCCGCGGTCGCCTGGCGCGCGGCTCCCCACGCCGTCCTGCTGCGTCTGACCCTCACCGTGGTGGCTTCGGCCGTTCCGCTGGCCGCGGCCTGGCTCATGAAGATCGTCGTCGACGCGCTGGCGAGACCCGCGGGCGCTCCTGTCGTGCCGGCCGCCGTCGGCCTCGCCTTCTGCGGCATCCTCCTGGCTCTGCTGCCTCGTTTCCTGCAGTACGCCGACGCGGAACTCGGCCGCCGGGTCGCCCTGTTCGCCCGCGACCGCCTCTTCGGGGCGGTGGAGCGGTTGACCGGGCTGGGCCGGCTGGAGGATCCGCGCTTTCACGACCGGCTGCAACTGGCTGCGGATGCCGGACCGAGTGGTCCCAGTCAGGTGCTCGGCGGTTTCCTGACGGTGGCCCAGGGCCTGCTGGTGACCGTGGGATTCGTCGTCACGCTCAGCGCGATCAGCCCGTGGGCGCTGGTGATCGTGGTCGTCGCTGCCGTGCCGACGCTGGTGACGGAGCTGCGTCTGAGCCGTGCGCGCAGCCGGCTCGCGCTCGACCTCGGTCAGCCGATGCGGCGGGAGTTCTTCTTCGCCAACCTGCTCACCAGCCTGACCGTGGCCAAGGAGGTACGCCTGCTGGGCCTCGGCCCGCTGTTCCGGTCCCGGATGACGGCGGAGCTGAGCGGGATCAACGCCCGCCACCGCGCGATGGATCGGCGGGAACTGCTCAACCACACTTCCGTCTCGCTGGCCGGCGCGTTCGTCGGTGGCGCGGGAACGGTGTGGGCGATTCTCGCCGCCCGGTCGGGCAACCTGACGATCGGCGACTTCACCTTGTTCGTGGCGGCCGTCGCCGGCGTGCAGGGCGGCTTGGGGTCGATCATCGGCGGGCTCGGCGCCGGGCACGGCGCGCTGTTGCTGTTCGGGCACTATCGCGAAGTGGTGGAGGCGGGACCGGACCTGCCGACCGCGACCGAGGCCCGGCAGGTCCCGCCGTTGCACGAGGGTGTCGTCTTCGAGGACGTGTGGTTCCGGTACGGCGAGGACCAACCGTGGGTGCTCCGCGGGTTGACGCTGACGGTCCCGGCGGGGCGTTCGACCGGACTCGTCGGGCTCAACGGGGCGGGCAAGAGCACTGTCGTCAAGCTGCTGTGCCGCTTCTACGATCCGGTACGCGGCCGCATCTCATGGGACGGCGTGGACCTACGTGACCTGCCGGTCGACGAGCTGCGGACCCGGCTCGCCGCGGTGTTCCAGGACTTCACCTGCTACGAGTTGTCGGCCGCGGAGAACATCGGGCTCGGCGACGTCACATCGATCGCGGACCGGCCACGCATTCGACGCGCCGCCGCGACGGCGGGCGTCCACGAGGCGGTCGAACGCCTGCCCCACGGCTATGACACGCTGCTCACCCGCATCTTCACCTCGGAGTCCGACCGGGACGACCCGGCGACCGGCGTCGTGCTGTCCGGCGGGCAGTGGCAACGCGTCGCACTGGCTCGGGCGTTGATGCGCGGCGACCGCGATCTGCTGATCCTCGACGAACCCAGCTCCGGATTGGACGCCGAGGCGGAGCACGCCATCCACGAACGTCTGCAGGTGCTGCGTACCGGACGGGCGAGCCTGCTGATCACGCACCGCCTCAACGCCGTACGCGGCGCCGACCTGATCGTCGTGCTCGCCGACGGCGTCGTCGCCGAGCAAGGTACGCACGCTGAGCTGATGGCACACGACGGGCAGTACGCCCGGCTCTTCCGGCTGCAGGCCGAGGGGTTCGCCGAGGACGAACCGGCCGGCATGATCGGCCTCCCCTCGTGAGTCCCGTCGTCGTCGCGACGCTGGTGGCAGTCGTGCTCGTCGCCGCGACCGTTGCCGTCCTTCGCCGGCGCTACGTCTCGGTGCGGGTGGACGGGACGTCGATGAGCCCTACCTATGCCCCCGGTGAGGTCGTCCTCATCCGGCGGTCGCGCCGACGCTTGTGCGTCGGTGACGTCGTGGTGGTCCGGCGTCCACCGGCCGCAGCGGACACGCAGGGCTCATCGCCGTCGACCGAACAGCGCTGGCTGATCAAACGGGTGGCAGCGGTGGCCGGGGATCCGGTACCCGCAGCTCTCCCGCCGGCGCATCACGGCGATGCCGTGGTGCCGGACGGCACGGTGGTCATCCTCGGCGACTCGCCGACCCGCGGCTACGACTCGCGGTCGGTCGGCTTCATCCCGGTCGGCCACGTGCTCGGCGTCGCGATCCGGCCCCGCCCGGCGGCCGACGGATCCGCGCCCAAGATGAGCCGTTCCACCAGGAACGATCGCGGCCCTCGATAGGCGCGGACGAGGTCGGGGACGGTCCGCCTGTGCACCGCGTCCACCAGCGCGACCCGGTACCGATCACCCAGGCGACGGGCGACGTCGGCCGCCCGTTTGCAGTCGTCGACTCCGGACGGGTCACCGGCGGCCAGGCGTACCCAGGCGCGGGTGATGGCGGCCTCCCACTCCATCTCCGAATAGCCGCTGCTGGTCGCCTGCTCCAATCCCGCGTCCAGCCATGCCGCCGCGTCCCGCAGATCGCCCCGCAGCGCCCGGACCAGGCCGGTGACCACTGTCGTGCACGCCTCACCGAGGACATCGGACGCGTTGCGGCGCATCGGCAGGCAGCGCCGGAGCAGCCGTTCGGCGGCCGGATAGCGGCCGAGCTGCGCGTACGCCTCGGCCATGTTGTGCAGGGTCGTCGCCGCCTGGGCGGTGCGGCCGAGATCGAGGTGGATGCCGAGACTCCGCTGCAGACACCCGATCGCGGCCTGCGGCTGCTCCAGATTCGTCAGCACCAGCGCCAGCCAGTCGAGCACGGCGGCGGTGCCCGGCCGATAGCCCGCCTCGACATAGATCCCGTAGGCCTGCGCCAGCCGGTTCAGCGCCAGCTCGAAGTCGCCCCGCGAGCGGTCGACGGACGCCAGCGCCGAGAGGGCCAGGCCCCGGGCGCGTGCGTCGCCGACGGCCTCCGCGGCGGTCAACCCGGCGTCCGACAGGTCCGCCAGGACGGCCCAATGCCCCCGCGAGGGCAGGTAGTTGGTGAGACAGTGCAGCAGGTCCATTGTGATGTGGGCCAGATCCGGCCGGTCGGCGCAGCGCCGGGCGACGCCCAGGATCGTGAACATCTCCGCGTGCAGCCAGGCCGCGGCGGCGTCCGAATCCGGCGGCCGTACGCCGCTGTCCAGATCCGTGCGAGGCGGCGGAATGCCGGGGCGGAGCAGATACACCGCGTGCCAGGCGGTCGCGGCGTAATAGCTGTAGATCCGGCCCATGACCGCCGCGCCGTCTTCGCAGGCCTCCGCGCCCACCAGCCGCAGCAGATCCAGGATTCGGAAACGCCCCGGGCCGGCGGGCTCCAGCAGATGCAAGGTGACCAGGCGATCCACCACGCCTTCCGCGGCGACCGCGTCGAGCCCGAGTTCCCGGGCCACCAGGACGTCGGAGAAGGTCGCGAGGTGCGCCGCGCTGAGCCGGGTGAACGCCGTCGCCGCGGCCACGTCCACCGGATCACCCGAGGTACGCAGCTGGTCGAGCGTCACGCGAAGCGACGAGCGTACGCCGGCTTCGCCCAGTTCGAGCAGGTCCAGGCGGTGATGCTCGTCGGCGAGCCGTACGCTCAGATCGGCCAGCGTCCGATGCGGCTGGGCCGCCAGCCGGGCACCGGTGACACGCAACGCCAGCGGCAGATGCTCGCACAGCTCGGCGACGGCGCGGGCGGACGCCAAATCCGCGGCGACCCGCTCAGCGCCGGTGATCTCGCTCAGCAGCTGAGCCGAGCAGTCGGGATCCAGGGGTGCGAGCCGGATGTGCGCCGCGCCGTCGAGCTCGATCGGCATCGCCCGGCTGGTGATCAGGACGAGGCAGCCGGGTGCCGCTGGGAGCAGCGGCATCACCTGGTGCGCGTAGGCCGCGTCGTCCAGGACGATCATCAACGAGCGGTCGGCCACTGTGGAGCGCAGGAGCGCTTCAGCCTCGGCCGGTGCGGCCGGGATGTCGCCCGCCGGGACGCCCAGGCCTTGCAGCAGGCGGTGCACGGCAACCGTGCCCGGGATCGGGGGCAGATCCGGATTGGCGCCCTGCAGATTGAGGTAGAGCTGCCCGTCGGGGAACTCATCGGCCAGCTCATGGGCGATATGGCGGGCCAAGGCGGACTTGCCGACCCCGGCTCGGCCGGAGATCGCGACCAGCCTCGGTCGCCCGACCGCCGGGGCCGAGCGCGCCAGCCGCAGCGCGGTCGCGATCTCCTCGCGCCGACCGACGAAGGTCCCCGGCGCCGCCGGCAGCTGCCGCGGCGGCGTCACCTCACGCAGCGGCGCCTCGCGGCGTACTGCGGCCACGGGCGGCGCGGCGAGGTCGCGGTCTCGCCGCAGAATGGCCCGGTGGAGAGCGGAAAGCTCCGGGCCGGGTTCGATGCCCAATTGGTTACGCAAGACCGACCGGGCTGCCATGAACGACTTCAGCGCGCCCGCCACATCTCCCGACCGGTACGCCGCCAGCATCAGCAGCGAATGCGCCCGTTCCCGCAGCGGATGGGTCTGGACATGCCGACGCATCGCGGTGAGGACCTCGGCGTGGTGACCGAGATCCAGGCGTAGCTGCATCGAGTCCTCGAAGACCTCGACCCGTTCGGCCTCCAGCCGCTCGGCGTGCCAGACCAGCCGGGGGCCGAGCGGAACGTCCTCCAGCGCCCGTCCCCGCCACAAGCCGATGGCCTGATCGAGTTTCGCCAGCGCCTCGGGCAGGTCGTCGGCGGCGCGGGCGTGCCGGCCGTCGCTGACGGTACGCCGGAACACCTCCGCGTCGCACGCGTCCGCGGCACAGCGCAGGACATAGCCGTCGCGCACGGTTTCGATCTCCGCGCTCGGCGACTCCACCCGTGACCGGAGCCCGGCGATGTAGGTGCGCAGGTTCGCCGTCGCCGACCTCGGCGGCTCCTCGCCCCACAACTCCGTGATCAGTCGCTCGGTCGGCACCTGCCGATTCGCCTCCAACAGCAGGAAGGCGAGCAGCGCACGCGGCTTGGCCGCGGCGACGGTGACAACACGGTCGTCATGGTGAATGGAGAGTGGGCCCAGCAGGCTGAAGGTGTGCGCCACACGAGCTCCAGATCGGATCGACCTCCCGGTGCAGAGCGACATCGTAACAACGGTCAACTTCGAACGGGAGATCACGAACGGGATGTGCCCGCGATGTGCGCCCGGCTGTATCCCGCTTCCCTACCGTCGGTGCGAACAGTCCATCAAGGGGAAGGAGAGGTCGATGACCCTGCTCAACGCCGTCGCTGATCGCCTGCTGACCAGGATCGTGCCCAAGGTCAAGGCGGAGGCGGGTCCCTGCGCCTGCGACCCGGGCTCGCACTGGTGGGGCGCGCACTGCTACTGCTCCGGCACGGCTGCGTACCGCCGGTACTACACCTGCAGCTCCAACTGCGTCGACAGCAGCTACTACTGCCGGTACGCCGGCAACACCTGCGTCTGATCGCATCGCTGAGGGAGGTGAGGGCCGGATCCGTCTGGTCCTCACCTCCGGGCGAGCCCGCCGGGACTCGCGGCTGCTCGCCGGTCGTCAGTGGAAGCTCGTGCTGTGCAGACGGGCTTTGTAGAACTCAGCCCCATACGGCAGCGACCGGGTGAACGACTTGGCTCCCGCGGCGTCGAAGAACTGGACATAGGGGCTGACCCAGGTCCGGTTGTCCCCGTGATAGGTCGTGCCGGTCGCCTGCACCCAGAACCGTTCGCCCGAGCTGTGCTGCGAGTAGGACTTCACCATGTCGTCGTCGTAGATCTGCGTCACCGCGTACGTCGTCTTGTCGATCGTCATGACCTGCTTGCCGTCGGTCGCGAGCAGCAGGTTGCTGTCGGCGTAGCTGGCGTCGAGACTGTGGCCCATGTGCGGCGGCCCGATCGAGACCGAGCGCTCGAGCGTCAGCCGGGTGGCGCGGTAGGTGCCTGACACGGTGTAGACCCGGGCGTAGTCGCGGCCGATGGCCCACAGTCTTTCGTGGATGTCGTCCCACCACACGCCGTGCGCTCCGGCGAACGAGATCGTCTGGACCAGCGCGAGGGTGCTCGGGTCGCTGACCGCGGTCGGCCCGTACAGGTAGAGGTATCCGACGGAAGCGGCCACCACGATCGCGCCGAGGTCGGGAATGCGCTCGATCGCATGCGGGCTGTTGTTCGGCCGCGCCGTCCACAGCACGTCGTTGAGCTCCTGGACGAGTTCCGTCGTCCGGTTGACGATGGCCACTCGGCCGGCGGACGCCGTGACCAGGGCGACCTCACCGAAGGCGGCGGTGTTGCGGAACTTCACGTCGCACAGGTTCGACCAGCCGTCGGCGGCGCCCGGGTTGAACCGCCACTTCACCGTGTCATTGCTCCACGGCACGTTGGAGGGGTAGATCTGAATCTGGTTGTGGTACTGCTCGCACACGGCCACGTCATAGGCGGCGTACGCCTGGGCCGGCGACTCGCCGAGCAGCGCCGCCGCCGGAGCGGCCACCGCTGCGGCCGCCGCGGCCTTGAAGACTGTCCTTCTGCGCACAGCATCCTCCCCGGAAGGTCCTGAACGGACCTTGGCGACGCGGATGCTATTGCGTCAATCTGTTCCGCGCGACGCCTCGCGAAGGCGGTCGCCTCGCGCGCGGGTCTCGCGGCCACGAAGGC
>JABFYB010000334.1 GCA_013361475.1 Hamadaea sp. | reverse complement strand
GATCAGGCGGCCGTTCAGAAGTTCGTAGCGGAAGCCCTCCGGCAGGTCGCCGAGGTCGTCCACGGTCCATTCGGTCACGCCAGGAGACTGCGTCGATCGGCCGAACCTGGATACCGCATTGTCATCTGTCCGACGGGTCGCTGGGGGGTATCGGAGATTGCCGGTCGGCACTACGCTGCGCGGGCATGGGCCTGTTCGCGGCGGTGGTCGCGGTCGCGTGGGCGGCGGTCGCGCTGCTGTTCCTGGCCGCCGGCGTACGCCGGATGCTGTGGTCGGAGCGACTGCGCCGGGGCGGGATCGAGGCGGCGGGGACGATCGTGGAGAGCCAGTTCCGGTCGGGGTTCGCCGGGCGGGTCTGGTACCGGCCGGTGGTGGCCTTCCGGACGCAGGGCGGTCAGCGGATCCTGGCCCTCGGCCCGGTACGCCGCCGTTCGGCGTACCCCAGACGGGCACCGGTGCTGATCAGGTATAGAGCGGACAAACCGACCGTCATCGAAATCGTCGACGGGCCGGGCGAGGGACCGAGCCCGGCCGGCTACCTGTTCGCCGGGCTGCTGTTGCTCGTGGTTCTGGTCACCTTCGCCGCCGCGGTGGGCTGATCAGTGGCGCCCGGCTTGCGATCTTGGCTGTGCCGTGTTCGCCGCTGACTGGAATCACCCAATAGAATCGCAGGCAGCCACAGAGCCAGCCACCAGAGCCCCTGAGTAGGAAGCTCCCACGGCGCGAGCTGCCGGAGGACCGTAGACCGTGAACGACCTAGTTGACACCACTGAGATGTACCTGCGCACCATCCTCGAACTCGAAGAGGAGGGCGTGGCGCCGCTGCGTGCCCGGATCGCCGAGCGGCTGCACCAGAGCGGTCCGACGGTCAGCCAGACGGTCGCCCGGATGGAGCGGGACGGGCTGCTGCGAGTCGTCGAGAGCGACCGGCACCTGGAACTGACCGACACCGGCCGTTCCCACGCCGTGGCCGTCATGCGCAAGCACCGCCTCGCCGAGCTGCTGCTCGTCAACGTCATCGGGATGCCTTACGAGGAGGCCCACGACGAGGCGTGCCGCTGGGAGCACGTCATGAGCGACACCGTCGAGCAGCGGGTCTACGAGCTGCTCAACCGGCCGACGCGCTCGCCCTACGGCAACCCGATCCCGGGCCTCGACGCCTTCGACGGCGCCCAGCCCAAGACGGAGACGGAGGCCGAGCGGAATCTTGCCTTCCCCGGCCTGACCGGCTCGGTCATCGTCCGGCGCATCTGCGAGAGCGTGCAGACCGACGCCGAAGTGCTGCGCCAGCTGCACGCGGCCGGGGTCGACCCGGGCGCGACGGTCACCGTGGCGCAGGAGCGCGACGGCGTCACCATCGACCGCTCCGGTGAGCAGGTCCGCCTGCCGCGCGAGGTCGCGTCGCGGGTGTTCGTCTCGACCCGCTGAGACGTCCGCCGAGAGGGAAGTGACATCGCGATATCCGGGATAACGCTGCCATGGCACCGAATGAAGCAGCGATATCCCGGATCCCGCGAAGATCAAGAGCGCTGAGGCTGGGCCGCCTGACAGAATGGCGGACGTGACCGCGTTCATCAGTGCCGAAGAGGTGGCAGCCCGGCTGCCCGACGTGACCTTGCTCGACGTCCGCTGGCGCCTCGGCGGGCCGTCCGGCCGAGGGGCATACGTCGAGGGTCATCTGCCCGGCGCGGTCTTCCTCGACGTCGACGAGGATCTGTGCGGCCCGCCCGGCGCGGGCGGCCGGCATCCGCTGCCCGACCTGGCGGAGCTGCAGGAGAAGCTGCGCGCCGCCGGGGTGAGCGCCGACCGGCCGGTGGTCGTCTACGACGGCGGCGATCTGCTGGCCGCCGCGCGTACGTGGTGGACGTTGCGCTGGGCCGGGCATCCGGACGTGCGGGTGCTCGACGGCGGCTTCCCGGCGTGGACCGGTGAGGTGACGACGGAGACTCCCGAGACGAAGGCGGGCGGCTTCACGGTCGAGCCGGGTCACCTGCCGACGATCGAGGCCGACGAGGCGATCGACTTCGCCCGGACCGGCGTCCTGCTCGACGTGCGGGCGGCCGAACGCTTCCGAGGCGAGGTGGAACCGATCGACGCCGTCGCCGGGCACATCCCGGGCGCGGTCAACGCCCCCGGCGCGCTGCCGGAGGTCCCCGCGGGAACGGCGGTCGGGGCCTACTGCGGGAGCGGCATCACCGCCGCCCGCGCGGTTCTCCAGTTGCACGCGCAGGGCCGGGAAGACGCCGCGCTCTACATCGGCTCGTGGAGTCACTGGATCACCGATCCGGACCGCCCGATCGCGACCGGCGACGAGCCCGGGAAGGACTCGGGGGCACGATGAACAGCCTGGTCGTCTGGGATGAGGCGCTACTCGCCTACGACCTCGGTGAGCATCCGCTCGACCCCGTCCGCGTACGCCTCACGATGGCCCTCGCCAACGCGTACCACTTGCTGGAGAGGCCGGGCGTCACGGTCCGCAAGCCGGCCGCGGCGAGCGACGAGGAGCTGGGGCTGGTCCACCGGGCCGACTACATCGCGGCGGTGAAGGCCGCGCCCGACGACTTCTTCTTCCAGGGCTTCGGCCTGAACACGTCGGACAACCCGGTGTTCGACGGCATGCACGAGGCGTCGGCGCTGATCGCCGGGGCGACCTTGACCGCCGCGCGCGCCGTGTGGGCCGGGGAGCAGCTCCGGGCGGTCAACATCGCCGGCGGGCTGCATCACGCGATGCCGGCCCGCGCCTCGGGGTTCTGCGTCTACAACGACCCCGCCATCGCGATCGCGGACCTGCTGGCGAAGGGCGCGGAGCGCATCGCCTATGTGGACATCGACGTGCACCACGGCGACGGGGTGCAGACGGCCTTCTACGACGATCCCCGCGTGATGACGATCAGCCTGCACGAGACGCCGATCGCACTGTTCCCGGGCACGGGGTTCCCGGAGGAGATCGGCGGTCCGCAGGCCGAGGGCAGTGCGGTGAATGTGGCTCTGCCGCCCGGCACGAACGACCGCGAGTGGCTGCGAGCGTTCCACGCCGTCGTGCCCGGTCTGCTGCGGGCCTTTCAGCCGCAGGTCCTCTTCACCCAGTGCGGAGCCGACCCGCATCGCCTGGACCCCTTGGCGGACCTCCGGCTGTCGGTCGACGGTCAGCGCGCGGCCTATCTCGCGCTCCGCGATCTCGCCGAGGAACTGTGCGGCGGCCGTTGGATCGCCACCGGCGGCGGCGGATACGCCCTGGTCGAAGCGGTGCCGAGGGCGTGGACGCATCTCCTCGCCACGATCACCGGCGAGCCGCTCGACCCCGCGACGCTGATCCCGCGCGAGTGGATCGACCTCGCCGAGAGCCTGCGGCCTGAGCGGGTCGCACCCCAACGCATGACCGACGACGGCGACGTTCGCTACGTGCCGTGGGTGCCCGAGGCCGAACCGACGCCGCTCGACCGCGCGATCCTCGCGACGCGCAAGGCGGTCTATCCGCTGCACGGCCTCGACCCGTACGACCCTCGGGACTGACCTCATGCGGGATCCCGTGGATGTGCTGCTCTCCGACGGCTCGACGGTCCGCATCCGGCCGATCGACCCGTCCGACGCCGAGGCCATCGTGGCCATGCACGGCCGGTTCTCCGAACGCACCCGCTACCTGCGCTACTTCTCGCCGTACCCGCGGATTCCGGCGCGTGACCTCGACCGGTTCGTCAACGTCGACCATCGCGACCGCGAGGCGATCGTCGTCCTGCACGGCCGCCCGGACGGCAGCGCCGAGATCATCGCGGTCGGCCGCTACGAGCGCCTCGGCGCGCAGGCGCCCGACGCCGAGGTGGCGTTCGTCGTCGCCGACGCCTTCCAGGGCCGCGGCATCGGCTCGGTGCTGCTCGAACACCTGGCCGCCAGCGCCGAGCCGGCGGGGATCACCCGGTTCGTCGCCGAGGTCCTCCCGGAGAACGGCGCGATGCTGCGCGTCTTCGCCGACGCGGGCTATCAGGTCACGCGCGAATACGCGGACGGCGTCGTGCACCTGACCTTCCCCATCGCGCCCACCGAACGGTCACGGCAAGTCCAGGCCGACCGCGAGCGGCGTACCGAGGCGAGGTCGGTGGCGCGACTCCTCCGGCCGCGGGGGATCGCGGTCTACGGGGCCTCCAGCTCCGGGTCCGGCGTCGGCGCCGCGCTGGTCCGGCACATCTCCGAGTCATACGCACACCGCCCGCACCTGATTCACCGCGGCGAGTCTCTGTCTGCTGTGGACGAAGACGTCGACCTGGCGGTGGTGGCCGTCCCACCGGCCGAAGTCCCCTCGGTCGTCCAGGACTGCGCGGGGCGGGTGGCCGGACTACTGGTGGTGACGGAGCTGGAGCAGAGCCGGCGCCGCGAGCTGGTCCGGGCGGCCCGCGCGACCGGCATGCGGGTCATCGGCCCGAGCAGCCTCGGCATCGCCGCCCATGGGCTCAACGCCACGCTGTCACCGCAGTTGCCGTCGCCGGGCCGGGCCGCCCTGTTCTGCCAGTCCGGCACGCTCGGACTGCTGCTCATGGCGGAGGCGGGCCGGCGCGGCCTGGGCGTGTCGAGCTTCGTCAGTGTGGGGCAGCGCGGCGACGTCTCCGGCAACGACCTGCTGCAGTACTGGGCGGGCGATCCCGACACCGACGTGATCCTGATGTACCTGGAGACCTTCGGCAATCCGCGGAAGTTCGCCCGGATCGCGCGGGAAGTCGGGCGGGAGAAGCCGATCGTCGTGCTGTCCGGGCGTACCGGGCTGGGGTCCACCTTGGATCCCTCGGCGATGCAGGCACTCGGCGAGCACTCGGGCGTGATCCAGGTCGACACCGTCGCCGAACTGGTCGACGTCGGCCTGCTGCTGACCGGTGCGCCGATGCCGTCCGGCCGCCGGGTCGGGATCGTCGGCAACGCCGCTCCACTCGCCTCGCTGGCCAGTTCGGCTCTGGTGTCGGCGGGGCTGGCGGTCGGGCCGGTCGCCACCGTCGGGCCCTCGGCGGTCGAGGAGGAGTTCACCGCCGTCCTGCGGTCCACCCTGACCGCCGACGAGACGGACTCGCTGCTGGTCGTGGTGGCTCCACCGCTGCCGACCGGGGCGATGACGCTGTCCGACTCGGGGGCCGCCCCCTACGCGGAGGCCATCGCCGACGCGGCGGCCGGGAGCGAGAAGCCGCTCGTGGCGACCTTCCTCTATGGGCGGGCGCCCGAAACGGTGCCGAGCTATCCGTCGATCGAGGAGGCCGTCCGGGCGCTCGCCCGGGTCAGCCGCCGAGCCATGTGGCTGCGCGAGTCCGAAGGCGTCATCCCGCCGTCACCCGTCTCGGCTCCACCGCCGACGGTCTCCACCGTGGAGGAGGCGCTGGCGGCGTACGGGATCGAGGTGGTGCCGCACCTGCGCGCGCGGGGCCTCGACGAGGTCGTCGCGGCGTACGCGAAGTTCGGCGGGATTCCGGTCGCGCTCAAGGTGGTGGAACGACCGCATCGCATCGACCTCGGGGCAGTCCGCCTGGACGTCGACGACGAGGCTCAACTGCGCCGGGCGTACCAGGATCTGGAGGGGCTCTTCGGCGCCGGAGTCGAGATCTTCGTCCAGCCGATGGTCGCCCCGGGCGTCGCCTGTGTCGTCGAACTGGTCGACGATCCCGCGTTCGGTCCGGTCGTCGGCTTCGGCCTCGGCGGGGTCGTGGCCGACCTCGTCGGCGACCGGGCCTGGCGAGCCGCGCCGTTGACCGATCGCGACGCCTTCGACCTGGTACGCACACCCCGCGCCGCCGACCTGCTGACCGGAGCGGCCGGCGGCACTCCCGTACGCGTCGCCGACCTGGAAGATCTGCTGCTCCGCGTAGGCCACCTGGCCGACGAGGTGCCCCACGTCCGCCGCCTCACCTTGAACCCGGTGCTGGCCCGCCCCGACGGGTACGCCGTCCTCCACGCCTGGGGCGTGCTGGAGGAGCCGAAGCCGCGCCCGGACACCGGCCCGCGCCTTCTCCCACCAGCCCGCTAGGGTTGCCCATGATACGCTCATGCGTGAGTCAATCATCGGTGAAAGACTCACATGTGAGCGTATCGTGCGAGGGTGGTGAGCCACATGGATGGATTCGTCGGTCGCCGGACGGAACTGGCGCAGCTCACCAAGCTTCTCGATCGCGTACGCTCCGGCGGCCGGACAGGTCGCCCGGGCCGGGCGCTGCTCATGCGCGGACGGCGCCGGGTGGGCAAGTCCCGCTTGGTCGAGGAGTTCGTACGCCGAGCCGGTGTGCCGCACGTCTTCTTCACGGCGTCCGCCCAGCCGTCGGCCGAGGCTGAGCTGCGCCTGTTCATCCAGGCAGGCCGGGAATCGGATCTCCCGCGGGCCGCCATGTTCGACGGCCAGGAGCCGAGTACGTGGGACGCCGCCTTGCGCCTGATGGTCGCGGCGATGCCCGACGATCAGCCGAGCGTCCTCGTCCTCGATGAGATGCCGTATGTCATCGCCACCGATCCCGGGTTCGAGGGCACGCTGCAGAAGATCTTCGATCGCGAGCTTTCCGCCAAACCGGTGCTGTTGATCTGCGTCGGATCCGATCTGGCCATGATGGAGGCGCTCAACGAGTACGGCCGGCCCTTCCATCAGCGTGCCACTGAGATGGTGGTGCCGCCGCTCAGTCCGGCCGACGTCGGCAGCATGCTGGATCTGCCGCCCGCGGAGGCGATCGACGCGTACCTGGTGTCCGGGGGACTGCCGCTGGTACTCGACGAATGGCCACCCGGCGCGTCGGTGGACGAGTACCTGGCGGACGCAGTGCCGGATCCGACTTCGGCGCTGCTGGTCAGCGGTGAGCGGGCACTCGCGGCCGAATTCCCGCCCGAATCGCAGGCTCGGCTCGTGCTGACCGCCCTGGGCAGCGGCGAACGGGCCTACAGTCCGATAGCTCGCGCGGCCGGAGACATGTCGCACGCGTCCTTGACCCGAGCCCTGGCTTTGCTCACCGCCAAGCGGGCCGTGCACGCCGTCACGCCGTTGTCGACACAGCCGTCGAAGGAGACGCGATATCTCATCGCCGATCCTCATCTTCGCTTCTGGCTCGCCTTTCTCGGCCCCTATCTGACCGAGATCGAACGTGGACGCGGCGACCTCACGCTGGCCCGGATCCGCAGATCCTGGACGGATTGGCGCGGCACGGCAGTCGAGCCGGTGATCCGCGACGCGCTCGGCCGGATGTCCGGCGACGTCCTGCCCGCCGGCACAGAGGTGATCGGCGGCTACTGGACGCGGACCAACAATCCGCAGATCGACCTCGTCGGCGCGGATCGTGGGCCGATCGCGAAGAAGGTCACGATGGTGGGCTCCGTCAAATGGCTGGAGCGGCGTGCCTTCGACTCGCACGACTTCGCCGAACTCGTGGTCCACCGGTCGAAGCTGCCGGGTGCGGACGCCACAACGCCGTTGATCGCTGTCTCCCGTAGCGGATCCAGCGTCGACGGCGCCCGCCTCGTCGGGCCGGCGGAGATCGTCGGGGCCTACCGCTAGGCGGAGGACACCTCGCCGGAGGGTGTCTCGCCGGAGGGCGCTTCCGGTGCGGGCGCTTCGGCGGCGGGCACGAACAGGCCGGTGAGGAGCCGATAGCGAGGCTCCGCCTCGTCTGCCTCTTCGACGCCGTCCACCAGGTCGGACAGTGTCGCGGCGAGCTGGGCGGCCTGGGCGCGGGTGAGGTGGACCTGCCGCAGGACGAGGAACGGATCGGGTTCGGCCGCCTCGATCTCCTCGGACAGCACCCGCAACGTCAGCGCCTTCTGGGCGATCGCCTGCTCGCCGGTGAAGTGCAACTTGCGGGCGCTCCGTTCGTAGTACTGCTCGGTGCCGCCGCGGACGGGCTTGGTGTACGCGATCGTCACCATTCCGGCCTCGCGCAGGACGCCGAGGTGGTGGGCGATGTTGCCTTTGCGCGTCCCGAGCGCTGTGGCGAGCTGGCTGATCGTCGCCTGTTTCCGGCCGAGCGCGAACAGCAGGCGCAGGCGCGTCGGGTGGCCCAAGGCGGCGTATTGGGCGGCCGAGGAGACTTCCAGGACGTCATCCGGTTCGGTCATGCCTCAAGTGTCAATGACTCTTGACGCTTTCGTCAAGATCGTGCTTCACTTCCGGCATGACAATCGTGGAGAAGTTCCGGGACCAGCTGCGTCAGCACTACGTCTTCCCGGAGGTCGCGGAGAAGATCGACGAGATTCTGGCCGACGGCCTCGCCTCCGGGCGCTATGCCGTGGACTCCGAGGCCGAGTTGGCCGCCCTCATGACCGCCGATGCCCAGCGGGTCAACGGGGACAAGCACCTGCGCCTCCTGCATCACGTCGAGGAGCTGCCCGAGCCGGCCGACGAGAGCCGGGCGGCCCAGGAGGCGGCGTTCTTCGCCGAGATGATCAAGGTCGCCGCGCGGACGGCGTCGGGCATGGCCCGGGTCGAGCGGCTCGACGGGAACATCGGGTTCCTCGACATCCGGCCGCGCCTGCTGCCCGCGCTGATCACCGCGGAGGCGATCACCGCCGCGATGACGCTGGTGGCCGATGCCGACGCGCTCGTCATCGACGTGCGCGGCTGCGTCGGCGGCGAGCCCGCGATCGTCGCCCACCTGCTCAGCTACCTGTTCGACGACGAGGAGACGCCCCTGACCGGGATCTACGAGCGGGCCACCGACTCGACCCGGCAGTGGTGGACGCAGGCGAGTGTGCCCGGTCGCCGCTTCGGCGCCGGCAAGCCGGTGTATGTCCTCATCGGCCCGAACACGTTCTCCGGCGGCGAGCAGGTGGCGTACGACCTCAAGGTGACCGGTCGCGCGACTCTGGTCGGGCAGGCCACCCGGGGCGGCGCGCACCCGCGCATCGGCGTACGCCTGTCCGCCCACCTTGAGGCGAGCATCCCCACCGCGCGGGCGGTGCACCCGTTGACCGGCACGAACTGGGAAGGCGTCGGCGTCGCCCCCGATGTCGAGGTCGACGCCGACGCCGCTTACGAGACCGCCCTCAGCCTGGTCCGGCGAACGAACTGAGCGACGGGAGCCGGGCGGCCGAGGTGCCCAACCCGGTCGGCATCGGGATCGACGGCTTCGGCGAGGCGTACCGCTCCCGTAAGGACGCCTCGTCGTAGCGGGTGGTCCCCTGATGCCACCGCAGGATGCCGGCCATCCAATCGCGCAGCTCGTCGGCGTAGCTCAGCAACGCCGTGCGGGCTTCCGGCGAGAGCCGCTGATCGTCGAACAGCCGCGGCAGGTCCTCCGCGACGAGGTGCTCGAACTGGCGTAACCGGGCCTCCATGAGGTCGGCGGTGATCGCCGAGGCGGTGAGCGCGTCGCAGTTCAGGAACCGCTGGATCACCAGGACGCCGTTGGCCAGCTCACCCTCGTACTGGATCTCCTTCTGGTAGGAGAACAGGTCGTTGGTGAGGCAGGCGTAATCGGCCGCCGAGTCGTCCAGGGCCTGGATCGGCCGAGTCTGGTACACCTCGGCGGGGACGACGTCGGACCGGCTGATCCGGCACAGGCTCATGGTGAGCTGCGAGCCGAAGGTGAACCGCCGCATCTCCAGGTAGTCCACCGGGTCGGCGATCCGGTTCTGGCTCTGCTGCAGCAGCTCCCATCGCCAGCTGTCCACCATCCCCAGGACGGCGTCCCGGAACTCGTGCCGGGAGCGGTCGTCCATCGTGATCGCGGTCCGGGCCCAGAGATCGGCCAGCCCCAGCTCGACGGGGTTGGCCGGGACCACGCCGGAGGCCGGCCCGGTCAACGGCATGAACAGCCGCATCCGCTGGGTGAACGCCTTGGCTCCGGCGAAGTCCCGCGTACGCCCGAAGACGAGCGGGAAGTAGTCGTCGCCGTAGGTGCCCCAGGTGAGCCATTGCGACGACAGGTCCAGCTCCGGACCCGACGCCCGCCAGTGCAGCATGGCGGCGCAGTACGCGAAGTCGAACCCGGCCGCCAGCGGCTCCGTCCACAGTCCGCTGCCGAGCAATCCCGGCGTCGGGCTGAGCATGCCCATGCGGGCCGCCCAGTCGAGCGTGTTACGCCGGGCGGCGTGCAGATGCGGGCTCTGCCGCGTCGCGTACGGCATGGGGATCGCGGGGAGCGGGAGGTGGCCGACGGCCTGGTGTGGCACGTGGGTGAAGCTGCGCGTGAGCCCGGCGAACGCGCTGGGCGGGACTGGCAGGGAGGATTCGGCCAGCTTGTTCATGTAGCGCGACGAGCGCAGGTGCCATTCGTGGCCTCCACTCTGCCAGTCCTGCAGCCCCTGGACGTAGCGGAGGGTGTCGGCCTGCCCGGCCGGGTCGAGGTAGTGCTCGGCGAACAGGCCGGGCAACTCCGTCAGCGCGGTGTTCTCGAACTGGTGCAGCCGCGAGGTGAGCAGATCGTTCACGGTGTCGGCGGCCTCCTGCGGAGAGCAGCCGAGGAAGTGCTCGACCACCAGCACCCCGTTGTTGACCTCGCCCTCCTGCTCGGTCTCCCGCTGGTAGGAGAAGATGTCGTTGCGGAGATGGACGCCGTCGGAGAAGGTGTCCCGCAGGACGCGCAACGGCCGGGTCCGGGCGACGGCCGCCGGGACCTCCGCCGCGACGGCGAACTCGACGAGCCCGGCCGACCAGGGAGCACCGCCCACCTTGCGGCGCATCTCGACGTATTCGACCGGGTTAGGGATGCGCTTCTCGCTGATGTTGCCCAGCTCCCACAGCGACTCCTGCAGCAGGTGCAGGGTCGCCTCGGCGAAGCGTTCCCGCCAGGCGACCGACATCGCCGGAACGGTCCGGGTCCACAGATCGGCCAGCCCTCGCTCGACCGCGTTCGCCGGAGTCGGCATCGATTCGTCGCCGATCGGCATGAACGCGGGTAGCCGGTCCAGATAGGACTTAGCGCCTTCCCGGTCCTGCGTTCGCTTGTAGACGTCGAGGAAGTGGTCGTCGAAGAAGAACACCCAGACGTACCAATCCGTCACGAGCTCCAGACGCTCCGCCGAGGCGTCGGGGTGGGTGTACGCACACAGCAGCGGGTAGTCGTGAGAGTCGTAGGTCTGCTCGTCCCAGATGCCGGAGCCCTCGATCATCTCCATCTCGCGAGCCCAGGCCTTGCTGTGGACGCGGGCGCGATCGAGGTGGGGATTCAGCCGGGCCGGGTGCGGGACGTAGAACTCCGGCAGCCGGAATGGTTGTGTCATGGGCAGCGACCCTTCTTCGTCAGACGGCGCCGGAGAACCGGCACCGCGGCTCCCCTGATCCCACCCCATCAAATCGCCCAGAGCACGTGATTTCACCTCCAATGGTGATTTAGCTTGACACTCCTGCCAAGGCCGCTGATCTCATTGCGCCAAGCGGCCCGTACCGCCGCCCGCCGGAGGCATTCGGATCGAGTGCCCGGCGTCAGCTCCACCATCGCCGGGGACCGCCGGCGGTGTCCCTCGAAGCAGATCGGACGGTGGCGAAATGACGATCCTCGACGCTCCGAGCGAGCCCATCGAAGCGGGGTCGGAGTCCCCGAACGGCCGGTCGAGCCTGAGTACCGCAGCGGCGCGGAACCTGGCGACGACCACCAAGTCCGTCCCGCAGATGCAGGAGATCACCTCCCGCTGGCTGCTCCGGGTGCTGCCCTGGCTCCAGGTCACCGGTGGGGCGTACCGGGTGAACCGGCGGCTCACCTATGCCGTCGGCGACGGCCGGCTGACCTTCACCAACGTCGGCGACCAGGTCCGGGTGGTCCCGCCGGAGCTGCGAGAACTGCCGCAGCTCCGCGACTTCGACGACATCGAGACGCTGGACGCGCTGTCGCGGCGCTTCGCCCAACGGGAGTACGCCGCCGGCGACACGATCGTCGAGGCGGGCGCCCCCGCCGACCAGCTCTACCTGATGGCCCACGGCAAGGCCGACAAGGTCGGGCTGGGGGAGTACGGCGCCAAGGCCGTCCTCGGCGTGCTGGCCGACGGCGAGTACTTCGGCGACCGGGTCCTCCTGGAATCGGACTTGACCTGGGAATACTCGGTACGCGCGGCGACCGCCTGCATCGTGCTGAGCCTCCCGCGCCGGTCCTTCGAGGAACTGGCCGAGCAGTCTCCGGCGCTCGCCGAGCACCTTCGGCGGCTCCGCAGCAGCCGGGTGCCGCGGCAGAACCGGCACGGTGAGGCGGAGATCGAGCTGTCCGCCGGGCACGACGGCGAGCCGATGCTGCCGAGCACCTTCGTCGACTACGACATGTCGCCGCGGGAGTACGAACTCAGCGTCGCGCAGACCGTGCTGCGGATCCACACCCGCGTCGCGGATCTTTACAACCATCCGATGAATCAGACGGAGCAACAGTTGCGATTGACCGTTGAGGCTCTTAAAGAACGACAGGAGTTCGAGATGGTCAACAACCGCGAGATCGGTCTGTTGCACAACGCCGATCTCAAGCAGCGCATCCACACGCGGACCGGGCCGCCCACCCCGGACGACTTCGACGAGCTGCTCAGCCGCCGGCGCAGCACCCACGTCCTGCTGGCGCATCCGCGCGCGATCGCCGCGTTCGGGCGGGAGTGCACCCGGCGCGGCATCTACCCGGCCACGATCGACTTCCAGGGTCACCATGTGCCATCTTGGCGCGGCGTGCCGTTGCTGCCCTGCTCGAAGATCCCGGTGACCGACACGCACACCACGTCGGTCATCGCCATGCGGCTCGGCGAGGACGAGCAGGGCGTCGTCGGGCTGCATCAGACCGGGATCCCGGACGAGTACCAGCCGAGCCTGTCGGTCCGCTTCATGGGGATCAACGATCAGGCGATCATGTCCTACCTGGTCAGTGCGTACTACTCGGTGGCGGTTCTGGTCCCGGACGCGCTCGGGGTCCTCGAGAACGTCCAGATCGGCTACTTCCATGACTGAGCGCCCGGTCGACGTCCCGGCTCGTTCGCGTACGCCGGAGACGGACGCGGGCGCCGGGCGCGTCGCACCGGCGCAGCCCACTCCGGCGGCTCAGGTCGCCAGACAGGCCGTCGACTCGGCCCGCGCGCTCGCCGAGCCGGCGTTGCGGTCCGCCGTCGACTCGATGCCGGCCGTGCTGCGGCACGCGTCCGGGTATCACTTCGGCTGGTGGGACCGGCACGGCATCCCGGCCGCGCACGGCCACGAAGGCAAGTCGTTGCGTCCGGCGTTGGTGCTGCTGGCGGCACAGGCGGTGGGGGGCGCACCCGCCGCCGCGCTGCCCGCCGCCGTCGCGGTCGAGCTGGTGCACAACTTCTCGCTCGTCCACGACGACGTCATGGACGGCGACGAGACCCGGCGACATCGGCCGACAGTGTGGAAGGAGTTCGGCGTCGCGCAGGCCATCCTGGCCGGCGACGCCCTGCTCACGCTCGCCTTCGACACGCTGGGCACGCTCAGCGGGCCGGCCGACTCCCGGGTGGCCGGCCCCACCCGGGCGCGGCTCGCGCAGAAGATGTTGTCGACCGCCGTCGGCGATCTGCTGCACGGCCAGGGCGAAGACCTGGCCTTCGAGTCGCGCGACGACGTGACCACCGCCGAATGCCTGGCCATGGCCCGGCGCAAGACCGGAGCGCTGATCGAGTGCGCCACCGGTCTCGGCGCCCTGCTTGGCGGCGGCACCGCCGAGCAGGTCGCCCGGCTCCGGGGATTCGGCGCCGATCTCGGGCTCGCCTTCCAGATCACCGACGACCTGCTCGGGATCTGGGGTGATCCCACGATCACCGGCAAACCGGTCTACTCCGATCTGCGGAGCCGGAAGAAGAGCCTGCCCGTCGTCGTCGCGCTGCGTTCGGGCGTTCCCGCCGCCCGGCCGCTGCTCGAGGCGTACGCCAAGGAGGAGGAGCTGAAGGAGGCGGAGCTGGAGCGGCTCGCGGCGGCCGTGGACGCGGCCGGCGGGCGGCAGTGGTGCGTGGCGCAGGCGAGCGAGTTGATCAGCCGGGCGTTGGACCGGTTGCACGACGATCCGCCGCTGGCCCGGACGCTGGAGCTGACCGCGCTCGCGCGGCTGCTCACGCAGCGGGATCGGTAGCGAGCCGTGCCCAGCGCTTGGCTGCTCGCGCTGGCGCTGACCGCCGGGGTGGTCGCCGGACCGGCCGCCACCCCGGCGGCGGAGCCGATGTGCCGCAACGGTTTCGTCCTCGTCCAGGACAAGACGCTGCTGCGCTTCGACGAGAACGCCCACGGGTACGCCAAGCTCGGCGACCTGCCCCGGCCGGTGAACGCCCTCGGCTACTACTCGGATCTGGGGTACGCCATCTCCGGCGGGCAGACCGTGACCGTCGACGCCGCTGGTCGCCTGACCCCGGTGGGCCCGGCCGTCGTCCCGGGTGCGTACGCCGGAGCGGTCGCAGGATCGGACTGGCTGCTGCTCGACGGGCCGACCCTCGTCGACGTGCAGCTCCCGACGCTGCAGGTGGTGCGGCGGGTCCAGTTGACCGAGCAGGTCGATCTGGGCGACTGGGCGGTGAACCCGCTCGACGGCGCGCTCTACGGGCTGGCCGTCTCGCCGACCCGGCTCGTCCGCGTCGATCCAGCTTCCGGCCGGGTCGCCACGACGAGTCTGCCTAATGTGGAGGGTGTTGCGTTCGGAGCGGTGTCGATCAGCGCGTTCGGCGTACTGCTGGCGCTGGAGAACTCGTCGGGCCGGATCTACCGGATCCCGCTGACCGACCCGTCGCGGGCGACCTTCATCGAGGCCGGGGTGACGGCATACCACGCCGACGCGGCGGCCTGCCCGGTCCGCTGGGACTACGGCACGTCCGAGAACGGCGACGCCCCGCGCAACACGGTCACCACGCTCGGCGTGCTGAGCATCGGGGCGGCGGTCGGCCCGGACGACGGAGTCACGACACCGGCCATCGCCGCGGAGGCGACCTCCTGGCAGATCACCGTCGCGGTGCGCAACACCACGCCGGAACCGGCGCTGCTCGCGGGCTGGCTCGGCAACGCCCGCGCCACCGCCGAGGTCCCACCCGGGGCGGAGTCCGCCGTCCTGTCCTGGCCGTCGATCAGCGTTCCGCGCACGGCCCGCGCGCTGCGGCTGCTCCTCCGGTTGTACGCCGGAAGCCCAGCCGTCGTCGCGCCGACCGGATCGGCCTCCGGCGGCGAGGTCGAGGAGTACGCCGTCGCAGTCCGCTGGCCGCAGCCGGCGCCCTACATCCCCCCGTCGCCGTCACCTCCGGCCGCCCGGCCGTCTCCGTCCACTGTGGTTTCGTCGGTGCCGCCGCCTTCGCCGTCACCGGTGGCGTTGGCCGCGGCCCGGCGGCCGCCACCGCCACCGGCGCCACGCCGGAAACTGCCCCTCACCCTGACCTTCTTCGCCGGTCTGCTCGTCCCCGCGATCACCCTCGCGGCTCGCATACGCCGATGACTGCACTGTCG
Organism: Hamadaea sp.; assembly: GCA_013361475.1. GTDB lineage: Bacteria > Actinomycetota > Actinomycetes > Mycobacteriales > Micromonosporaceae > Hamadaea. The sequence continues at coordinate 380 of JABFYB010000334.1, read as the reverse complement.
ATCCGAGGGGGCCCTCGATGGATGTCATGCTCGCCGGAACGCTCGTCACACTGGGGGCCGCCGCCGTGTCGGCGGGCGGATTCCTCCTGGTCTCCAAGTTCGTCCCGGACCGATGGCTCGTCGCCGACTCCGACGCCGCCAGCGCGCTCTACGCCACCATCGGGATGGTCTACGCCATCCTCATCGCCATCGCCGCGATCGCCGTGTGGGAACCCCGCTCGGCTGCCGCGTCGAGCACCGACCTCGAAGCGGGCAGCCTCGTCGAGGCGTACTGGTCGGCCGATCAACTCGCCCCGGCCGACCGAGCCGAGGTACGCGGGCTGATCGTGGCGTACCTCGGGGAGGCGGTCGGTCCGGAGTGGACGCGGCTACGCGTCCGC
>JABFYB010000063.1 GCA_013361475.1 Hamadaea sp. | reverse complement strand
AGCGGCGACAGTCCGGCCCGCAGCAGCGCTCCGCGTACGGATTGGTTGCCGGGCCAGGCGTTGTCGCCGAACCGGTCGGTGTCCCACGCCGCCCGCAGCAGATAGGACGGCGAACTCGGCCACAGCAACAGCAGCCCGACCAGCGTCGCGCCGCCTGCCCACAGGACGGTCGACAGTCCTCGCCGTCGCAGCGGAGCAGTCACGAACATCCACGGCACGTACACCGCCGGGGTCAGTTTCACCGCCGCCGCCAGCCCGACACCCCACCCTTGCCAACGCCGGGAAATACCGGGGCGTAGCAGGTCCAGCGCCACCAGCAGCACCAGGAGCACGCCGACCTGGCCGAACCGCAGATGGCTGCGTACTGGGGAGCTGATCAGCAGCAACGCCACCGTGACCGGCAGACCGACGCGGCGTACGACGGGTTCGAGGGCGACCTGTGCGAGCGGGATCAGCAGCGCGACCGTGCCGAGCGCCCAGAGCACCTGCAGCAGCCCCAGCGGCACCCGCGACAGCGGCTCGACCAGGATCGCCGCGAACGGGGGATAGGTGAACGGCATCCCGAACGGCGTCCGGTAGGCGTACACGTCGGTCCCGGAACCGGCGGCCGCCGCCGAACCGGCGTACACGAGGAGGTCTTTCATCCGCTGATCCGGCGCGGTCCACACGATCGGGGCCAGCGCGAACACCGCCGCGCCCGCGGTCAGCAGCCACTTCCAGTCCCACGCCGGGCGGCGCAGCGCCGGCCATGGGCGGTCGAGGACCCACCGCGCGACGGTCAACGCCGCGAGTCCGAGCAACAACCCGGCGACCACGTCGGACAGCCAGTGCACGGCGAGGTAGGCGCGGGCCGCGCCGACGAGCACCCCGGCCAGCCCCGCGGTCGCGTACACCCACCGGCGGGGCACGCCCAGCACGGTCAGCAGCAGCCCCCAGCCCACGACCGCGGTCATCGCGTGCCCGGACGCGGTCGCCGCCCCGGACGCCGCCGCCAGCCGCAACCCGGGGTCCGGCCGTTCCAGCGGCACCCCGGCCAGCAGCACGTCGTGCCCCAGCTGGGCGGCGGCCAGCAACGCCACCGCGAGCACGGCCCGCGTACCGCGGACGAACACCAGCGCCGCCAGCAGCGGATACAGCAGCATGCCCGAGCCGAGCAAGGCCACCGCGCCGGCGACGGCCGTCCCCACCGGACCCCGCTGCCCGGCCAGCGCCTCCAGCGACCACCGGTCCAGCGGCAACGGCTCACCGCGGAGCACCAGGGCACCGGCCAGGCCCGCCGCGGTCAGTCCCAGGACCGCGCGCCTCACTCCAGCACCGCCGGGCGTCGCGGATCCTCCACCCGCACCACCAGGTCCGCGGCCGTCTGCGGGTCCACCTCCTGCTCATAGCGCTGGTACGCCGGAAGCCGCCACCGGTCGGCGTCGGCCGTCCGGCGGGCCAACGCCGCGGGGGACTGCTGCAGGTGGACGGTGAAGTCGAACGGCAGCCACCGGCCCAGCAGCAGCGCACCGTCGACGACGACCACCCCACCGGGCGGCACCGTCACGTACTCGGCCCGGGTGGCCCGGTCGGTCACCGGATTCCACAGCGACGGCAGCACACGGCCCGTCCCACCCGGATCGAGCGGTTCGAGCACCTCCCGCAGCAGTCCGCCGGTGTCGAGCCAGTCGTCGTAGTACGCGTCGGGATCGGTCCGGCCGTGCTCGAACCGCAGCGACGCCGGTCGCAGGAAGTCCCCGGCCCGCACCCGCACCACCGGCCGCCCGCGTACGCGCAACGGCGCCACCAGCGCGTCGGCCAGCGTCTGCGGTTCGGCCGGGGGAGCGCCGTCGATCGCCACCCGGGGCCACGGGGCCTGCCCGGGGTCCAAGGCGACGACACGGTCGGCCACCTCCGCCACGAGCCTGTCGAAGGTCACCGGCCGGAATCGCACAACTCATTGTGGCGCGCCGCCCGTCCTGGCTGCGCCCGGCCGCCACCGGTGGAAGACTCGACCCCATGGAGTCCGTCGTCATCGTCGGCGCGTCCCTGGCCGGTGCCAAAGCCGCCGAGACGCTGCGCGCCGAAGGGTTCACCGGCCGGGTCGTGCTGATCGGGGAGGAGTCCGAACTTCCGTACGAACGGCCTCCGCTGTCCAAGGGCTACCTGCTCGGCAAGGATCCCCGCGACGGCGGGCAGGTCCACGACGAGGCCTGGTACGCCAACCAGCGCATCGACCTGCGGCTGGGCACCCGGGTGGTGGCGATCGACCGCACCGGGCACACCGTGTCGCTCGCCGACGGCCAATCCGTGCCCTACGACCGGCTGCTGCTCGCGACCGGCTCCCGAGTACGCGGTCTCGACGTGCCCGGCGGGGAGAACTCCGGGGTCCGCTATCTGCGTACCCTTCCTGAAGCGGACCAGTTGCGCGCGGACCTCAAGCCGGGCACTCAGGTCGTGGTGGTCGGAGCCGGGTGGATCGGCCTGGAGGTGACCGCGGCCGCCCGCGAGCACGGCTGCACGGTGGCCGTGATCGAGACCGAGTCGCTGCCGTTGCGCCGTGTCCTGGGCGACGAGCTGGGCGGCCTCTACCGCGACCTGCACGCCGGGCACGGCGTCGAGTTCCACCTCGACTCCGGAGTACGCGAGTTCGGCGGCCTCGACGGGCAGATCACCGACGTCGTGCTCACCGACGGCACCGAGATCCCCGCCGACCTGGTCGTGGTCGGCGTCGGGATCCGGCCCGCGACCGAACTCGCCGAGGCCTGCGGCCTGGAGATCGACAACGGTGTCGCGGTCGACGCGCATCTGCGCACCAGCGATCCCGACATCTTCGCCTGCGGCGACGTCGCCGCCTGGAACAGCCGCCTCGTGGGCGCCCGCCTGCGGGTCGAGCACTGGGCCAACGCCCTCAACGGCGGCCCCGCCGCGGCCAAGTCCATCCTCGACCGCGACGAGCCCTACGACCCGGTGCCGTACTTCTTCTCCGACCAGTACGACCTGAGCATGGAGTACTCCGGGTACGTGCCGCTGCACGGCTACGACCAGATCGTCGTCCGGGGCGATCTCGCGATCAAACCCGACGGCACCGCGCCGGAGTTCCTCGCCTTCTGGGTGTCCGGCGGACGGGTCCTGGCCGGGATGAACGCCAACGTCTGGGACGTCGTCGACCCGATCCAGGACCTCGTCCGCGCCGGCTATCGAGGCGAACGCGTCGACCTGGGCAGACTCGCCGACCCGACCGTCCCCCTCACCGACCTCCTCTGAACTCCATGATCAACGCGACGGGAACTCCCGCACGTAGGTGACGTGGCGGCGGTCCACCGTGAACCCGGCCGCCTCGTAGACGCCCAGCGCACCCGTCGGATTGTCGGCGTCCACCCCGAGCGCCGCCCGGTCGTAGCCCTGCGCGGCCGCCGCCCGCAGGCACGTCGCGATCAACGCCGACGCCAGACCCCGCCGCCGATAGGCGCGCAGCGTACCGATCGTCGAGATCCACGCCTCGCGGCGACCGGTCACGACCTGATCCGCCTCGAAGAACTGCGTCAGCAGGAACGCCACCATCTCGTCGTCGGCCGCGTCGCCCTCGTCGTCGGCCCCGTCGCCGGAACCGGTCAGCGCCACGTAGGACAGCTCCGGCACGAACGCGCGCGTGCCCGTGTACCACTGCCGCCACGACTCCTCGTCCTGCGGCGAACTGCCCCAGTGATCGGCGAACGACTCGTTGCGTACGCGCAACGCCGCCAGATCATGCCGCGCGTGGTCGAACCCCTCCACGCGTACGCCGTCGGGCCACACCGGCTCGGGCAGC
>JABFYB010000175.1 GCA_013361475.1 Hamadaea sp. | reverse complement strand
TCGGCCGGGAAGAACTTGACGGTCGTGATCCCCGCTTCCAGGGCGGCCTGCAGTTCCGTCGCGGTGGCGATCCCCGGGATCACCGGTACGCCCACCTCCTGGCACCGCCGCACCACGGTCGCGGAGAACCCGGGGCTGAGGATGTATTTGGCACCGGCCTCGACGGCCAGCTCGACCTGTTCGGCCGTGAGCACGGTGCCGGCCCCGACGAGCAGGTCGCTGTGCTCGGCCAGCCTCGCGATCGCCGCGATCGCCGCCGGCGTACGCAGAGTGACCTCGATGGTCCGGATGCCGCCGGCCGACAGCGCCTGCCCGAGGTCGAGCGCGAGGTCGGCGTCGGGCAGCGCCACGACCGGAATGATCCGTGTTCCGTCCAGCTGAACGTCGTTCACGTCAGCGAAACTACTACACCTTCTTCCGGGCGCGATAGGCCGCGACCGTCGTGCGGCTGGCACAGGTGTTGGAGCAGAACCGGCGGGTGCGGTTCTTGGACTGGTCGACGAAGAAGTTCCCGCATCCGTCGGCGGCGCAGCGCCCGAGGGTCAGGCCGGGGTCGCCGGTCGCGACGTGGGCGAGGGCCGCGCCGACGGTCTGCCCGATCCAGCGGACCGGCTCCTCGCCGTTACGCGCGAAGTGAATGTGCGGATGGTCCGCACCGTCGTGATCGGACAGATGCATGCGCGGGGGATATCGCCGCAGCAACGCGTCCACCGCGTCCGCCGGTACGCCGTCCACGATCTGGCCGAGCGCCTCACGGATGAGTTTCAGCACCGGCGCCAGCTCGGCGACGTCCGGCGCGGCGACCTGGTGCTCGGTGAGCATCTCCTCGTCTCCCGGAACGGAGGCAGGCGTGTTGACCAGCCCCACCGCGAACCGGGTGACGTTGCCCAAGTAGTCGACGTATTCCACTTGACCACCTACATAACTGATCCCTATCGTAGGCGTCATGCTAGCAAACGACCCCTACATCGCCGCGCTCTGGCGGCTGGGCCACTTCGAGCAGGCGCTCGACCTCGCCGCCGAGCGGGCGGCCGCCCCCGAGATCCGGGCCGAGCTGCTCATCGACCGGTTCTTCTGGCAAGGTGAGGACCACGACGCGGCACAGTCCGCGGTGGACGCCCTCGACCCGGCGTCGACCGCCGGCCGATACCTGGCCGCCCGTCATGCGTACAGCCGCTTGTTGTTCCAGCACGAGGTCCGGCCGGACGACCAGGCCGTGGTGCAGGTGGGCTACGAGGCCGCCGCGGCGGACCCGCAGCTGGCCGGCTGGGGCGAGTTCCACCTGGGCGTCTTCTCCGACAACGTCCTCGAGGATCCGGTCGCCGCGAAGACGCACTACGACCGGGCGGCCAAGGACGACGACCCGCTATTGCAGTCCTATGTGGTGCGTCATTTGTCGGTGCACGAGCCCGAGCGCGCCCTCGACCATCTGCGGCACTCGCTCTATCTGCGGGCCACCCTCGGCTACCGGCCGCAGACCGCCGCCGCGATGGTCGCACTCGCCGACGCACTGCCGGAGGGAGACGAGCGGCAGCACCTGCGGGCGGCGGCACTGGTCACCGCGCAGGAGCTTCAGCTGTCCTGGCTGCTCGGCGCCCTCACCCAAGCCTGACGGCCGTCTGACGGCCGCAAGGGCGAGCTTGATCATGGTCAACTCCATGCTGCCATGACGACAGAGAAATGACCCTGATCATGGAAGCGCGGGCCGGCCGCCCGACGCGAAGATCGACGCAGCGCGGATCACGCAGTGGGCCAGCTGATCCGGCCGGCGGTGGCGGGCGGCGTGCCGAGCTGGCGCGACAGCGGGACATCCGGCAGCCCGACGGGTGGGGCCGGCGGAAGCGGGGTCGGCGGCGACCACCACCGTGACAGCGGCACATCCTCCGACGACGAGGCCGGGCCGAGCGCGGCCGCCGTGCCCACCACCGGTGTGACGACGCCGGAACCCCGCTGCACCTGCAACGCGTCGAGCAGATCGGACCGCGTACGCCCCCGCCAGAGCAGCAGCGTGAACGGGTCCTCGTCGAACCGCTCGGCGAGCAGGTAACACGCGGCCGCGATGTGCTTGCACGGCCAGCCCCAGTCCGGGCAGGAACAGTCCAGCGACACGTCGGTGGCCCGGGTGGGGAACAGCGGCACGCCCTCGGCGGCGAACAGGTCGACGAGTTCGTGCGGCACCTGACCGGCCAGCAGATGCGCCGCGAACAGGGCCTGCGAGGCGAGCTGCCGCTCCAGCCCCGCCCACGTCGCCTCACCCAGCGGCGGGAACCCCAGCCGCACGTCATAGGGGGTCGCGCGCGAACCCTGGACGGCCGCGCTGACCAGGCCGGGCTGGACGTCGAGCGAAATCACCTGCCCTGCGCGGGCGTAGGACCGGCCGCGGGTCAGCCGGCCTTTGTCGGCGAAGGACTCCAGCGCGCCGATGAACGCCTTCGACCACCAGGTGTCGCCGATCGACCCCTTCGTCGACCGCGCCTTGATGCCGCCCTCCACCTTGCGCGGGCGGCCGAACTCACGCCACTGCGGCGAGGTCACTCGACCACCGCCGATCGGTCGAGGGTGAACAGGTCACGCAGGTCGTCGGTGCTCAACTCGGTGATCCAGCCCTCGCCGGTCCCGACGATCCGGTCGGCCAGCTCCCGCTTGTCGGCCAGCATCGCCGAGATGCGCTCCTCCACCGTGCCGGCGCAGACGAACTTGCGTACCTGCACGTTCCGCTTCTGGCCGATGCGGAACGCGCGGTCGGTCGCCTGGTCCTCGACCGCCGGATTCCACCAACGGTCCACGTGGATGACGTGGTTGGCCGCCGTCAGGGTCAGACCGGTGCCGCCGGCCTTCAACGACAGCACGAAGATCGGCGGGCCCTCGTCGGCTTGAAAGCGGCTCACCATCTCGTCGCGGCCGGCCTTGGCCACGCCGCCATGGAGGAACAGCACCTCTCGCCCGAACCGCCCGGTGAGGTAGGCCTGCAACGCCCCGCCGAACTCGGCGTACTGGGAGAACAGGAGCGCCTTCTCCCCCGCCTCCAGGACCTCCTCGAGGATCTCCTCCAGCCGCGCGAGCTTCCCCGACCGCCCGGCCAGCCGCGAACCGTCGCGCAACAACTGCGCCGGGTGGTTGCACACCTGCTTGAGCTTGGTCATCGTGGCCAGCACGAGACCCTTGCGCTCGATCCCCTCGGCGCCCTCGATCACCGCCAGCGCATCGTCCACAATGGCCTGATACAGGGTGGCCTGCTCCGCCGTCAGATTGCAGACCACCTCCATCTCCAGCTTCTCCGGCAGATCCGAGATGATCGACTTGTCGGTCTTCAACCGCCGCAGCACGAACGGCTGGGTCAACCGCCGCAACCGCTCGGCCGCCTGCTGATCACCCTGCCGCTGAATCGGCTCGGCGTAGGCGCGCTTGAACTCCGAGGCCGGCCCGAGCAGCCCCGGATTCGCGAACTCCATGATCGCCCAGAGGTCGGCGAGGCGGTTCTCCACCGGCGTACCGGTCACCGCGATCTTGTGCCGGGCGGGCAGCGATCGGATCGCCACCGCCTGCCGCGTCGCCGCGTTCTTGATCGCCTGCGCCTCGTCGACCACGACGCGATGCCACTGAATCTCGCCCAGCGCCGCCGCGTCGCGCGCCGCTAGGGCATAAGTCGTCACCACCAGGTCCGCGTCCCGCACTGCCCGCACGAAACTCTCGCCCTGCGCCCGCTCGGCTCCGTGATGCACGTGTACGCGCAGAGCAGGGGCGAATTTGGCGGCTTCTCGTTCCCAGTTCCCGACCAGCGACATCGGACA
>JABFYB010000637.1 GCA_013361475.1 Hamadaea sp. | reverse complement strand
GAAGCATCAACTCAGCACACGCGCGTAGCGGCAGGTCAGCCGCAGGAAGTCCGTGGAAGGCCGTTCACCGCCACCGGTGAGCGGCCTTCCGCTTTCGCCTTCCCAGCCAGCACCTTGGCCAGGGCGTCCAGCGACAACGGGCTCGACGAGTAGGTCGCCAGCAGCACCGGAGAGGCCGACTTCGCCAGCACGTACGGGGTGTCCATGGCGACCGTGATCGTCGCCTTGGCGTTCAGGTCCCCCGCCGCGTCGCCATAGCCGACGAGGTGCACCACCTGCGCACCGGCGGGCACCGTGCTCTGCTCCACGCGTACCCCTTGGGCTTGCAGAGCCTTCACCAGACGGTCCCGGCTGGCGTCGCGGCCCTTCGCCGCCGTCACGCTGACCACGCCCGTGACCAGCGGAGCGCCACACGCGCCGCGGAGCTGGGTCACTGCGGCGCTCGCGGCCGCCGCCACCGCGGCCTGGTGTTCGGAGCCCGCGAGCACCTCCAAGCCCGGCTGGTCGTCCTCGGCCACGGCGCGCTTGAGGGTGAGGATGCGGGTCACCGAGGCGCGCAGGCGGTCGCGCGACAGCTTGCCGGCCTTCAAGGCCGCCAAGATCCCGTTGTACGCCGCCACGGGGTCGGGCGGCATGAGCAGCAGATCGTTGCCGGCCTCCAGCGCCCGGACGGCGGCCTCCCCGGCGGGCCAGCGCTCGGCCGGGGCCATGTTGAGCGCGTCGGTGACCACCACGCCGTCGAAGCCGAGCTGCTGTCGCAGCACACCTTCCAGCACCTTGGCCGAGAAGCTCGCGGGCATCCCCGGATCGATCGACCGCACGTCGAGGTGACCGGACATGATCAGCTGGACGCCGGCCTTGATCCCGGCCTGGAACGGCGGCAGGTCGACCTCGGCCAGCTGCTGCCGGGTCTGCTGGAGCTGCGGCAGGTCGCCGTGGCTGTCCGCGGCGGGGCGGCCGTGCCCCGGGAAGTGCTTGAGGGTGGCGGCGACCCCGGCGGCCTGGAGCCCCCGGACGGCGGCCGCCGCCTGCTCGGCGACCAGCTTCGAGTCCGACCCGAACGACCGGGAGCCGATGACGGAGGACGCGCCCTGCACGTCGGCGTCCGGGGCGAAGTCGACGTTGATCCCCATCGCGGCCAGCTCGGTCCCCGCCGTACGCCACGCGGCCTCAGTGAGCTCGGGCTGGTTGGCCGCGCCCAGCGCCATCGCGCTCGGCAGCAGCGTCACACCGGACTTCACCCGGGTGACCACGCCGTACTCCTGATCGGTGCCGATCAGCAGCGGGGTCCCGGCGGGCAGCTTCGCCGCCGCGGCCTGCAAGCCCGCCGTGAACGCACGGACCTGCTTCGGATCGTCGATGTTGGCGGTGTCCTGCGCGGTCGGATCCCCGGCCTCGAAGCCGACCAGGATCACCCCGCCGAGGCGGAGCTTGGTCACCAGCTCGGCCGGCGTGCTGACCCCGGCCAGCTTCTGGTTCGCCTTCGCCGCCCCGGCCGACACCTTCGTCGCGTCCTGGCCGTACGCGTAGGGCATCAGAACCTGCCCGGCGAGGTCCTCGTCACTGAACAGGGCGACCTGTCCGGCCAGGGTCGTCGGACCGGGCGAACGCTCGGGGGTCGCCGGGGACTCGGGGGCAGTGCCACAGGCAGTCAGGGCCAGCGCGCACAAGATCAGGATCGCTGCTGCATTCCGCCGCATGGCGGGCATCCCATCACACGTTCGGCCGAACCGCCACCGGACGCGCGCGACTTTGTGACTCAGCCCGCCCTCTGCGTGAGCAGGGTGAACGGAGCGCCGTCGCCGGCCCAGCGGTAAGGCTCCAGCTCGGCGTCCCAGGCCGTGCCGAGCGCCCGGTCCAGCGCCAGCGAGAGGGCCTCCGGCGTACGCGCCTGGGCCATGATCGAGCGCAGCTGGTCCTCGCCGAGCTGGGCGTCACCGGCCGCCCCGATGGTGGCGCGATGCAGGCCTCGCCCGGGGACGTGCATGTACCGCTCCCCGTCCACGCCGGGGCTGGGCTCCTCGGTGACCTCGAACCGGAGCATGTTCCATTGCCGCAGCTCGGCGGCCAGTTCGGCGCCGGTCCCCGGACGCCCGGTCCACCCGCACTCGGCGCGGCGCGCCCCGGGATCGACGGGCTGCAACGTCCATTCCAGACTCACCGGGGCAGCCAGGACACGAGCTATCGCCCACTCGACGTGAGCACACACGGCGAGCGGGGTCGAGTGGACGTAAACGACGCCTCGCGTGGGCACTTCCGACCTCCCGGTGTCGACAGGTGCGTCTTCCCCTACGACCTGGCGACCAGTGGCGGCGGTATGCCCGATTTATTGGGTTCTGAAACTGATGGTGACAACGGGTCCATGATGACGGGTGAGACGGACGAGACGCCAGCGAATCGGCAAAGTCGTCCGGAGAAAGTGCCGCTTCAGGCGACCACGGGGGCAGCGATTGGTGGGAAGGCGGAGGCGGCGGCTATGATGTCCCGGGCCTTTCTGACTGAGGCTCCGCTTTTTTGGACGTCGTGACATCTGGGAGTAACTCCGTGGCGAGCAGCACCTCGAAGACCGCGCGCGCGTCTGTCCGGGCCGGTGAGGCCAAGGGCGGCGCTCTCAGCGTGCTGGGTGAATTCAAGTACCTCATCCCGCTGAACAAGGGCAAGCACGTCTACGTGCGTAACCTCACCAACGGCAAGACCACGCACCTGAGCACCAGCTCGGACGCGTTCGTCGAGGAGATCCGGGTGCTGACCGCGGCCGGTCACGGTGCGAAGATCCGCGCCGAGCTGACCGCGCTGCAGGCGGCGAACCCGGAGCACGGCTGGGACGCCACCGAGAAGCGGCTCGCCGAGGCCGGCGCCTTCGGCGAGGCCTGACCGCCCACGCTCTTGACGGAACCCCCGCGACACGGTCGCGGGGGTTCCGTGTTTTCGGCTATCGTCGAGGCCCGTCCCCCGATCCGCTAAGCAGGTCCGAGATGGAACACGCGCAGGAGTGGCTCTCGGCCTTTCCGCCGCTCGTCGTCTACCTCCTGGTAGGACTCGTCATCGGCGCGGAGAGCATGGGCATCCCCCTGCCCGGCGAGATCACCCTGATCAGCGCGGCTCTCCTGGCCGCGAGCGGCACCGGCAACCCGTGGCTCGTCGGCCTGGCCGCCGCCGTCGGGGCGATCGTGGGCGACTCGCTCGGCTACGCCATCGGCCGGCGGGGCGGCCGTCCCCTGCTGGAACGGGTGGGACGGCGGTTCCCCAAGCATCTCGGACCGGCGCACCTCGCCAAGGCGGAGCAGATGTTCGGCCGCTGGGGCGTGTGGGCGGTCTTCTTCGGCCGCTTCATCGCCTTGCTGCGCATCCTGGCCGGCCCGCTCGCCGGGGCGCTGCGGGTGCCCTACGGGCGGTTCCTGGTCGCCAACGCGTCCGGCGGGATCGTCTGGGCCTTCGGCACCGCACTGCTGGTCTACCACCTCGGCGCCGTCGTCGAACGCTGGATGAAGGGCCTGTCCTGGGTCGGTCTCGCGGTGGCGGTGCTGATCGGGATCGCCACCACGCTCTGGCTCAAGCGCCGGGCCCGCAAGGCCATGGCCGATGTGGTCGAGATCGAGCCCGAGCCGCAGACCGCGGACGCGTAGACCCGGGACGCGGAGACCCCCCTTCGGAGCACCGTCGGTGTCGCTCGTGACACACCCCGCGACGAGGTGTGCGCCGGGGCACTAGGCTTTGACGGCGTTGTTTCGCGCTGGGGTACGCGAGCGCAGGGAGCCCGGGGGGAGCCGCATGACCGAGACGCAGGCCAGCCCGCTCGAACAGGAGATCGCCGTCGAGCAGCGGCACGTCGATCGCGTCTACACCCAACTCGCCCGGATGCGCGAGTCGATGGCGCAACTGGAGGCGGGCGGCTACGACCTCGCCGGGGCTCGCGTACCCGGCTCCCTGGTCGACCGCGACGCGATGGTCTTCCACGCCGCCCGGCAGCGGCAGATCCTGGACGCTGAGCACGAAGGCCTCGTGTTCGGCCGCCTCGACCTGCGTGAGCTGCCGCGTCCCCGATACGTCGGCCGCATCGGCATCCGCGAGGACGGCAGCACCGACCTCGATCCGCAGACCCCCGACGAGGTGGAGCCCCTCGTCATCGACTGGCGGGCGCCGGCCGCCGAGCCCTTCTACCGGGCCACCGCCGCGCACCCCCTCGGTGTGGTGCGCCGCCGGATGATCCAGTCCTCCGGCGAGAAGGTCACCGGAGTCGAGGACGATCTGCTGGACCCGGACGGCGCCCCGCCCGGCATGACGGTGATCGGCGACGGAGCCCTGCTCGCGGCGCTGGCCAAGGCCAAGGGCACCGGCATGCGAGACATCGTCGCGACCATCCAACAGGAGCAGGACGTCGCCATCCGGGCGCCCGGCAGCGGCGTCACCGTGGTCGAGGGCGGCCCCGGCACCGGCAAGACCGCCGTCGCCCTGCACCGGGCGGCGTACCTGCTCTACTACGACCGCGCCCGGTTCGCCGGCGGCGGCGTACTGATCGTCGGCCCCTCCCCCGTCTTCGTCTCCTACATCTCCGCGGTCCTGCCCTCCCTCGGCGAGGAGAGCGCCACCCTGAAGTCGCTCGGCGAACTCGTCGACGGCGTACGCGCGACGCGGGAGGAGACCGCCGAGGTTCACGCGATCAAGGGCTCCCTGCGGATGCGCCGGGTGCTGCGGCGGGCCGCCGAGGACGCGGTCCCCGGGCAGCCCGACGGACTGCGGATGCGGTTCCGGGGCGACTGGCTCCAGCTGCCCGGCCGGCAGGTGGAGCAGATGCGCCGGCAGATCGTCCGCGGGCAGCGGCGTAACGAGATCCGGGCGAAGGCGTTCGGGGCGATCCTGGACACACTGTGGGAGCAGGCGAAACGCCGGCTGCCCGGCTGGGAGCAGTCTCGGTTCGACGAGGAGCTGACGGAGAACGAGGAGTTCCGCACGTTCCTCAAGCGCTGGTGGCCCCGGGTCCGCCCGGTCGACGTGCTGAGCTGGCTCGCCGACCCCAAACGCCTCGCCTGGTACGCCGAAGGCACGCTGAGCCGCGCCGAGCAGGCCCGGCTGGCCGCCTCGATCCGGCCCGGCGATCTGTCGGTGGACGACGTCGCGCTGCTGGACGAGATCGACGAGCTGATCGGCCGCCCGCCGGTGGCCCGCCGCAAGACCGCCACCGGTTACCGGGTGCTGGGCGTACGCACCCAGGCCGCCGCGCGGGACCACGTCGATCGCTCGGACTACCGCGACTACGCGCACGTCATCGTGGACGAGTCGCAGGACGTCACACCGATGCAGTGGCGGATGGTCGGGCGGCGGGGCCAGGTCGCGAGCTGGACGATCGTCGGCGACCCGGCGCAGACCGCCTGGACCGGCGACGCCGCGGAACCGGGTCGAGCCCGCGATTCGGCGCTGGGCAGCCGCCGGCGGCACACGTTCAGCCTCACGACGAACTACCGGAACCCGGCGGAGATCTTCGCCGTGGCGGCGGCCGAGATTCGGCGCGTAGCGCCGGATCTGCCGCTGCCGAAGGCGGTCCGCTCCACCGGCGTGGCCCCCGTGCAGGTCGCCGTGCCGCGCGGTGAACTGCGGCGGACGGTGGAGAAGGCGGTCGGCCAGTTGCTCGACGAGGTGGACGGCACGGTCGGCGTGATCACGCCGGAGGCGTCCACTCGCGACGAGATCGCGGACTGGCTGCCGGAGTCCGCCCGGCTGCAGGTCGTGACCGGGTTGGCGGCCAAGGGCATGGAGTACGACGGCGTCCTCGTCGTGGAACCCAAGCGGCTCCGGGAGCTGTCCGGCGCGCGTACGCTCTACGTCGCGCTGTCCCGGGCCACCCAACGGCTGACGACGGTCGAACTGGCGTAGCGGGCGCTTCGTCGGCGCTGGATCAGGGTTCTGCGTCGAATCTTGACGCAAGATTCGACCGGGAACCCTGATCCAGCGCTGCCCGCCGCGTACCTCGTCAGCAGTAGGTCGCCTGCTTGCCGATCACCCGGTAGGGGCAGTCCGCGTACGAGACGAGCAGCAGCACGGCCGTCCGGTTGCGGGTCGTCTGGGTGACGATCTGTTCGTCGGGCGGGTAGAAGCCGCCGCCGCTGCCGGACGGGCCGGGATACATCTCGAAGGTGTACGAGAAGATGTGGTGCACGTTCCACATCCAGTCGATGATGATGCCGTCGGCGATGTAGAGGTCGCTGGCCTGCTCCGGGGTGTACCCGTTGAGGGCGGCCATCTGCTGGCCGAGGGTGGCGAAGGTGTTGCGCACGTCGGTCGTGATCGTGTTGGTCACGTCGGTCGTGGTGTAGCCGTACGGCCACAGCACCAGCTGCGAGTAGGTGTGGAAGTCGATGTTCACCTTGATCTGCTGTACGCCCCCCACGACCCGGCTGTTCACGAAGTTCCGCAGGTTCGCCGTCTCCGGGGCGGAGAACGCCGACGGCCCACGGTAAGTCGCCGAGGAGGTGCTGCCGGACGAGCCGCCGCAGCAGCCCCACTGGTACGCCCAGTTCCGGTTGAGGTCGGTGCCCACGTAGGACGAACCACTGTTGGGCTGCCGGTTCTTGCGCCACGACCGGTAGGAGCCGGTGGCGATGTCGTACTCGCCGCCGTCGGGGTTCATGTCCGGCACGATCCAGATCTCGCGCGTGTTCACCCAGTTCGTGATGTCGGCGTCGGTGCCGTAGTTGTCGATGAACAGGTGCAGCAGGTAGAGCGCCATCTCGACGGTCAAGTGCTCACGAGCGTGCTGGTGGGCGTTGAACAGCACCTCGGGCTCGGCCTCGTCGACGCCGACGTTGTCACTGATCTTGATCAGCGGCATGTCACGGCCTTGGTACGACGTCCCGATCGTGCTCTTGCGCGCGATCGCGGGCTTCGACGCGACCAGCGTGTTGATCTCGGCGACCATCTCGGCGTAGTTGTGATAGCCGGAGTCCGCCGACGGGAAGTCCTGAGTGGTGACACCGCCGCCGGCCGAGGTCGGCTCGTCGCGTACGTCGGGGCTCACGAGGTAGCCGAGCGCCCGGATCTTCGCGACCTCGGCGGCGGTCGCGGTCACGTAGACCTTGCCGTCTTCGACGCCGTCGACCGCGGCTCCGGTGGCGGCGACCGCGTTGACGTCAGCGAAGCTCTTGGGGCCGACGACACGGAAGTACGCCGTCTCCGCGGCGCTCGGCAGGGGGCTGGGTGGTGCGGGAGTGGCCGTCGCCGGCACGACGAGCACCGCCAGTGCCGCGGCGGTGACCACCGCTAGCAGGCGCCGCGTCCGGGTGGATCTCACTCGGGTCGTCATCGTCTTCCTCCGGGGGTCAGGTGGGGAAAACCGGTAGGTTGGCGCCTACATAGCCACGTATCGAAGATCGTGTCAATAGATGAGGATCACTCTTAACGGAAGCGGCCTCCCGGCGCCGAAGCGCCGGGAGGCCACCCTCTTTCGTCCCCCAGCAGGTCTAGGTCGCCGTGCAGGTCAGCGTCGGGACGGCGTTCGTGCCGGACCAGGCTCCGTTGAAGCCGAAGCTGGCCGTGCCGCCCGTGCCGAGGGCGCCGTTGTAACTCAGGCTCGTCACGGTCACATTGGCGCCGGACTGGGTGTAGGTGCCGTTCCAGAGCGAGCTGATGGTCTGCCCGTTGGCGAACGTCCACTTCACCGTCCAGTTGGTGGTGGCGGACGTGCCGGTGTTGGTCACCGTGACGTTCGCCCCGAAGCCGCCGGGCCACTGGCTCGAGATGGCGTAGCTCGCCGAACAGGCCTTGGCCGCCGTCGAACTCGGGCTCGCCGACGTGCTTCTGCTCGGCGACGTGCTGGTGCTCGGCGACGTGCTCGAACTCGGGGAGATCGACGCGCTGGGCGACGTCGAGACCGAGGCCGACGAGGTGGGCGACACCGACGGAGAGGTCGTGCTGACCCGGTCGGCGACGATGATGCCCCGGCCGTTGGTGCCGATGTAGACCCGGCCGAAGACCCGCGGATCACCGGTCAGCGCCTCACCGATGTTGCCGTACTGGTGCTGGTCGTCGTTGATCCGGAGCCAGGTCGCCCCGCCGTCGTACGAGGTGAAGATGCCCCGCACGTTGTCGATCTTCGCGACGGTGAACAGCGTCGGGTAGCCGTTGGCCGTGGCCGACTTGCCGAACCCGATGTTGTTCGCCTCCTGGACGTTGGACAGCTTCGTGAAGCTCGCCCCGGAGTTGGTGGAGTGCCACAACCCGTACGCCCCGGTCGTGTCGCCGCCGGCGAGCCAGATGTCGCCCTCCCGGCCCGCGACCGCCTTGAAGCGTACGGTGCCGACGGTCGGCAGGCCGCTGGTGACGGTCGCGGTGAACGACTGCCCGCCGTTGGTGCTCACGTAGAAGGTGCCGTTGGCGAAGGCGTAGAACTTGCTGGAGTTGACCCGGTCCGAGGCGACCCGGGCGCCCGACGGCACACCGCTCGACGACGACCACGAGCTGCCGCCGCCGTAGCTGACCGCCGCGCCGGCCGGAGCCCACACGATCGAGTTGCCGTTGGCCGCTACCGCGACCGTGCCGCCGCCGGTGACGCCGGACGGCTCCTGGCCCTGATACCAGGTCGCGCCGTTGTCGCTCGAGATGCCGATGCGGTTGGTGTTCGGGGTGGCCGTCTTGTCGACGTTGCCGACGCGTACGACGTAGTTGGGGTTCAGCTCGGCGAAGTCCAGGCTCGTCGTGGACGAGAACACCGGCGAGGTGAACATCATCGACGGCACGGCGTCGAGGTTCGTGTGCCGGAAGCCGTTGATGTCACCGAGCCCGCTGAGCAGGTTGGCCCCGCTCGGCGGGCTGATCAGGTCGAGGACGGCCGTCTCCTCCAGGCCCTTGGCCATCACCTTGATGTTGATCTGGCCGCCGGAGTCCCAGGTGGTCAGGTTCTCCGTGCCATAGATCGTCGCACCGGTGCCGTACATCAACCGGTTGGAGTTGAACGGGTCGATCTCCACCGACTCGTTCATCCAGCCCAGCTTCGGCGAGACCTCGGGCAGCTGCGGGCTGTTGCCGAAGGTCAGCCAGGGTGCGGCCGAGATGTCCTGGGTGTACCGGAAGCTGCGGCTCGGGTAGCTCGTCCAGTCCCAGATCTTCGTCCAGGTCGCCCCGGAGTCGGTGCTCCGCCACATGATCATGTCCGGCCACCAGGAGATCTGCGACGCGACCATGATCGTCCCCGGATGCTGCCGGTCGATGGTCAGGCCCGAGTACCCGAAGTAGTCGTCCGAGCTGCTGGACGGCACCGGGCTGATCTGGGTCCACGCGCCGGTGGTGATGTTGTACTTCCACACGTCACCCTTGGCCCCGTCGTACGGGCCGCCGGTGTCGCTGGTCGCGATGTAGAGCAGGTGGTTGACCGGGTCCAGGACGCCCTTGTGCGCGATGTAGCCGGTGGGCTGCCCGGCGATCCGCGACCAGGTCACACCGCCGTCAGTGCTGCGGTAGACCGTGTTGTCCTTGTCGGCGACGCCGACGTAGATGCCCTGAGTCGTGTTGCCGGCGGTCCCAGTGCTCTTGTCGAAGGTCACCCAGGCGATGCCCTGGTTGTCCCCGAGGTACGCGTCGCCGGGCGACTGGACGTAGGTCCCCGGGTTCGGGAACGCGGTCACCTTCGCCCAGGTCACGCCGTAGTCGGTGCTCTTCCAGAGCCCGTTGCCGCTCGGCGCGCCGAGATACAGGATGCTGTTCTTGTTCGGGTCGATGGCCAGCCGCTCCCCCATGCCGCGGCCCGGCATGTTGCCGCCCAGCTTGAACGGCAGCGCGGTGGTCGACCAGGTCGCACCCTTGTCGGAGGAGCGCAGGATCGCGCCGTTGTTGGGGTCCCAGCTGTTGGTGTACATGCCGGCCGCGACGTAGACCCGGTTCGGGTCGACCGCGTCGGTGGCGAGGCTGACCACGCCGTTGTAGCCCCAGTTGGTGAACCCGACCCAGTCCAGCAGCGGGATCCACTTCGAGGTGGCCTGATCCCACCGGTACGCCCCGCCGATGTCGGTGCGGGCGTAGATCAGGTTGGCCTGGGACTGGTTGAAGATGATGCCGGGCACGAAACCGCCCCCGACCACCTGCGCGTTGCGGAACGAGTACGGGTCCGACCCGGCCGCGGCGGCCGGTGTGCCGGGCAGTACCTGCGTGACCACCGCGAGCCCGGCCGCGAGGAGCGCGGCGGCTACAGCGGAGGCCAGACTTCGCTGCTTGCTGAGCATGAACGGGCTGTCCTCTCTCGACCTAGCCCGCGACCGGGGCGGCCGAGGGCGTGAAAAGGCAAGGCACAGCCCGAGGCACGTGTCCGTGGAGCGTCGCGTGCCGCGGGTGTGGGCGCCCGCGCCGGGGCTACGGCGCGGTTACCCAGATTTCACAATCCCCGGGCACAGGTGTCAATAGTTTGGAGTGCCAACCAACTCGGTCCCGGTCACGGGGCCGACGCGGCCGCGCGACCGCATCTCTCGGCGACGTAATGCGGTTATTCCACAGTGGATAACGGATTCAGTGACGATTCTCCGGACGCTCGAATACGTTGCGTAGCAACCTCCCCGGTTGCCATTACCGCATTTGAATGGCGGTTTCCCACTGGTCTACTGTGCTGGCCGAAATACAAAAATCCCGGCGACAGGCCGAGGCCCGAGTCGCCGGGGTTCACCAGCACAGAGTCCTGAGAAGCACAGAGTCCAGAAAAGCCGTAACCCCGGCAGTATGCCGAAGCAGGGGCCACCGGGGTCTTCGTGAGAAAGGTTAGCGGATGGATTTCGACATGGCAAATCCCACCGCCTTGGCTTCGGTCCGAGCGGCGCTGTCCATGCCACGCCTCGCACCATTCGATCTTCACGCGGGCAACGATCCCGCGGGCGGGCTTCAGCTGTACGAGTGGAACATCCATGTGGGAGCCGCCTTCTTTCAGACCCTCCACACCGTCGAGGTCGTCCTCCGCAACACCCTGAACGATCAGCTGTGCGCCTGGCATACCGGTCTCGGTCTGCCCGGCAATTGGTTCGACGACCCGCTCGGACTGCTGGACCGCCGAGGGCGAGAGGACATCGCGAAGGCCCGACGCCGCCTGCGGACGCAGGGATATCCGATCACTCCGGACCGGATCGTCACCGAACTGTCCTTCGGATTCTGGCGATTCCTGTTGGCCCGGCGTTACCACGTGAGCCTCTGGGTACCCACGATCCGGCACGGCTTCCCACACTTGCAGCCGCCGACCCGCCCGGCGATCGCCGAGCCGGTGACCCGGCTTCATCAGCTCCGCAATCGGATCGCCCACCATGAGCCGATCTACAAGCGAGACCTGGCGGTCGACCTCCACGATGCCCGCACCGTCCTGGGTGCGATCTCGCCGATAGCGCTCGCCTGGGCGGATCAGAACAGTGCGTTGCCGGGCGTACTCGGGGTCCGGCCGGCGCCCGTGCGGATCCCGCTCCCCCGGTGTCCCTAGACGTCGGCGAGGTAGATCGAGCGCAAGGCCTGGACCTGCCCCTCGGTCAGGCCGTGAAGCTCCAGATAGGACTGGACCGAGCCGTACTCCGCACGCAGGTCGGCCAGGAAGGTCAGGATCACCTCAGGCGGTGTGACGTCCAGATAGGGCAGCAGGTCCCGGGCGTCTGGGCGGACGGTGCGGAACCAGGTCATGAACCGCCGGGTCGACTGCTCCGTGAAGTGGTAGTCGGCCGCGATGGTCTCGTCCGGCACGCCCAGCAGGTCTTCGACGAACGCGATGATGATGCCCGTCCGGTCCCGCCCGCCAAGGCAGTGGATCGCCACTGGGACGGCCGCCGGGTCCGCGAGCAGGCCGATCGTGCGGGCGATGTACGTACCGGAGGAGTGTGCGGCCTCGTGGTAGCGGGCGAGGAGATAGGCTGCTGGTCCGTCCACTTCAGAATAATCTTCGTCGCGCCACGCGGGATTGTTCAGCGGCACGTTGTGCCAGGTCGAACAGGTCCAGTCCGGCGCGCGGCCGCCGTGCCGCTCGATCTCCGCGGGCTGTCGCAGATCGATGATGGTACGCACACCGAGCGAACCGAAGCGGTCCCGGTCGGCCGGGGGCAACGCCTCGTCGGCGAGTACGCCGAGATTGTCGCTGCGATAGAGGAGACCGGGCCGGATGACGCGGCCGTCGCGGGTGGTCAGGCCGCCGAGGTCGCGCAGGTTGAAGACGCGGGGGAAGTCGATGAACTCCAGGGGCACCCGGTCAGGGTAACCGAGCCGAGTTACCCTCTCTTTCATGATCACCCCGACCCTGACCAGCCGTTCCGAGTTCCTGACCGCCACCGGGGGGCACCCGTTCGTCACCCTCCATACCAGCGAACGGCTTTCGGCGTACCAGCGGGAGAACGCCTGGGTATGGGTATCGGACGGGCCGTGGGGGCCGGTGACCGCGGGCCTGGGCGACGGTCCCACGGCACTGGAGCTGCTCGCGGAGCTGCAGGCGGCGGGCTTGACCGAGGGTCGGCGGTTGCACGCGCCGCGAGTGCCCCGGGAGGCGGTGCTGGAGCGGTTCGCCGCGAAGTACTTCGGCGAGTGGGACCAGATGTGGTCGACGACGCCGCCGGCTGCCACCAAGGGCGAGGAGTTGGTGGAGTGGCTGCCGGCCGAGGCCGCGCCCGACATCGACAAGCTGCTGGACGAGGCGCTGCCGGACAGCAGCGCCCGGCCTGGGTCACCCGGCGTGCGCGGCTGGTACGGCATCCGGGAAGGGGATCGGCTGGTGGCGGCGGCGGCCGACTACAGCGGTTCGCTCGGCATGCTGGCGGGCATCGCGGTAGCCCCCGACCATCAGGGCCGGGGGCTGGGTGCGGCGGTCACGGTCGCCGCGACCCGGCGTCTCTTAGCGGAGTTCGCGACCGTCTCGCTGGCGGTCATGTCGGACAACACGCGGGCAATCAAGCTGTACGAGCGACTCGGCTACACGTCCAGCATCGCGCGCACGTCGTTCAACATCGCCTGAGGCCGCCCGATCAGAAGACCAGAGTGTGCCGGGTGTGGTCGACCTTCGCACGCAGGTAGCGGAGGTTGGCGCTCGAGAGGTGGACCTGGGTCGGCAGGGTCTCGTCGACCGTGATCCCGGCCTCCTCCAGCTGGGCGACCTTGTCGGGGTTGTTCGTCAGCAGCTTGATCTTGGTCGCGTCCAGCGCCGCGAGCATCTGGGCGGCGGCGGTGTAGTCCCGCTCGTCGTCGCCGTGGCCGAGCGCCCGGTTCGCGGCGTACGTGTCGAGACCCGCGTCCTGGAGCGCGTACGCGTCGAGCTTGGCGTACAGGCCGATGCCCCGGCCCTCCTGCCGCAGGTAGAGCAGGAATCCGCCAGTCTCGGCGATGTGCTCGACCGCCTCCCGCAGCTGGGGACCGCAGTCGCAGCGCTCGGAGCCGAAGACGTCACCGGTCAGGCATTCGGAGTGCGGCCGGACCAGCGGGATCGGGTTGCCCCGGTAGTCGCCGAGCCCGAGCGCGAGGTGCTCCTTGCCGTCGACCAGGCCCGTGAAGGTGAACACGTCCGCCGTGGTGGTGTACCCATCCGGGAAGCGGAGCGGCACCTTCACCTGGGTCCGGATCTCGGCCGCCGGTGCTTGAACCTTCAAACTCATGGAGTGAAGCGTACCGCTGATTGTTTAACTTTCAAGAAGACGAGGTAGACTGGGGTCTATGACGATCACCACACCACGGTGGCTCACCCCGGCCGAGGACCAGGCCTGGCGCGCCTGGCTCCAGGCCTCCGAGCTGCTCGAGGACCACCTCGACCAGCAGCTCCAGCGCGACAGCGGGATCCCGCACGTCTACTACAGCCTCCTCGCCTGGCTCTCCGAAGCGCCCGATCGGCAGATGCGGATGACCGAGCTGGCCGAGCAGTCCAAGATCACCCGAAGCCGCCTTTCCCACGCCATCTCCCGGCTGGAAGAGCGCGGCTGGGTCGTCCGGACGAGCTGCGCCTCCGACAAGCGCGGGCAGATCGCTCGGCTGACCGACGCCGGATACGCCTTCCTGGAAAAGGCCGCCCCGGGACATGTCGAAGCCGTCCGGGCCGCCGTCTTCGACGCGCTCACCCCCGAGCAGGTACGCGCGTTCGGCGACGCCTGCGCGGCGATCGCCGCTCGGCTTCACGCCGCTCCCGCGGTGCCCTGGCATCGCTGACGCTCCGCCCTTCGTGCTTCG
Source organism: Hamadaea sp. (assembly GCA_013361475.1). Classification (GTDB taxonomy): domain Bacteria; phylum Actinomycetota; class Actinomycetes; order Mycobacteriales; family Micromonosporaceae; genus Hamadaea. Next base: position 1,596 of record JABFYB010000637.1, on the reverse strand, counting down.
CGCTCCGCGCGTCGCGCTCCGCGCTCGCGCTCGCCGCTTCGCGCGTCGGTGCGAGGTAGTCGCGAGGTCTTTGTGATCTCCGGAGCGTGGCGTACCTCTCCGCTGTGCTGAAAGGTACGCAGCCGTCCGGAGATCACGCGCTCCCGCCCGGCTACAGTTCTCCGGTGACGCAGATCGACCCCGACCGGCTCAAGCTGGCGCTGGAGGTGCTGGCCGAACTCGACGACCTGCCCGTCGACCACCCCGACGTGGAGGCCGCCCGCCGCGCGACCGCCCGCCTCTACAAGACGGTGAAGCAGCGTAAGCGCCAGGAACGCCGCGCCGCGGTGACGGCGAACGACCGCGCCGTGACCGAGGCCACCGCGACCGGTGCGCCCGGCCGGATCGACGACGAGACCGCGGGTGTGTTCGGGTTGACGTCACCCACCCAGGACTCCGTGACCGCCGGCACTCTGCTGCGCGCCCGGTCCTGCTACACCTGCAAGACCCGGTATACGACGGTCGACTCGTTCTACCACCAGCTCTGCCCCGACTGCGCCCAGCTCAACCGGGAGCGCCGGGACGCGCACGCCGACCTGACCGGCAAGCGTGCCCTGCTCACCGGCGGCCGGGCGAAGATCGGCATGTACATCGCGCTGCGGCTCCTCCGGGACGGTGCGCACACCACGATCACGACTCGGTTCCCGGCCGACGCCGTACGCCGATTCACCGCCATGCCCGACAGCGCCGAGTGGCTGCACCGGCTGCGCGTCGTCGGCATCGACCTCCGGGATCCGGCGCAGGTCGCCGCGCTGGCCGACGACGTCGCCGCCCAGGGGCCACTAGACATTCTGATCAACAACGCTGCCCAGACGGTACGCCGTAGCCCCGGTTCGTATTCGCAGCTTGTGGCGGCCGAGGCGGAGCCGCTGCCCACGGGTCCGCTCCCCGAGCTGGTCTCCTTCGGGCACAGCCTGGAGCGCAACCCGGCCGCCATGATCACCAGTGGGCAGCAGAAGCTCACCGGCGACGACGTCGCCGCGTTGGCGCTGATCAGCGGGTCGGCCTCGCCGGCGCGGATCGCCGACGGGACCGCGATCGACGCCGGTGGCCTCGTCCCCGACCTGGCCCGGGAGAACAGCTGGTCGCAGGTCATCCACGAGGTCGGCCCGCTGGAGCTGCTCGAAGTGCAACTGTGCAACGTCACCGCGCCGTTCGTGCTCATCAGCCGGTTGCGGGCGGCGATGGCGGCGTCCCCCGCCCGACGGAAGTACGTCGTGAACGTCTCCGCGATGGAAGGCAAGTTCACCCGCGGTTACAAGGGGCCCGGCCACCCGCATACGAACATGGCGAAGGCCGCCCTGAACATGCTGACGCGGACGAGCGCGGCCGAGATGTTCCAGTCCGACGGCATCCTCATGACCAGTGTGGACACCGGCTGGATCACCGACGAGCGGCCGCATCCGCAGAAGATGCGGCTCGCCGACGAAGGTTTCCACGCCCCGCTCGACCTCGTGGACGGCGCGGCCCGGGTGTACGACCCGATCGTGCGCGGCGAGGCCGGCGAGGACGTGTACGGCTGCTTCCTGAAGGACTACTTCCCCACCGAGTGGTGAC
>JABFYB010000143.1 GCA_013361475.1 Hamadaea sp. | reverse complement strand
GACGAGCGCGTCATCAGCGCGTACCTGGGAGAAGCGCATGTTGCGGATTGACGGCCTGAACGCCTGGTACGGCGAGGCGCAGGTGCTTCGCGACGTGGCGCTGGAGGTGGCCGCGGGCGAGGTGGTGACCTTGTGCGGCCGTAACGGCGCCGGGAAGACCACGCTGTTGCGCAGCGTGATGGGGCTGCACCAGCAGCAGCGCGGCGCGGTCAGCCTGCGTGGCGCGGACATCAGCCGGAAGCCTCCGCACACCCGGGCTCGGCTCGGCCTCGGCTGGGTCCAGGACGACCGCGGCAGCTACGCCACGCTGACGGTGACGGAGAACCTGACGTTGCCGCCCCGGGTCGGGCCGCGCGCGTGGTCGCTGGATCGCGTCTACGAGATGTTCCCGAACCTGTACGAGCGCCGGAACTCGCCGGCGACCAAGTTGTCCGGCGGCGAGCAGCAGATGCTCGCCCTGGCCCGGGTTCTGCGGATGGGTGCCGAGCTGCTGCTCTGCGACGAGCCGACGGAAGGACTGTCGCCGCTGCTCGTGCAGCGGGTCGGCGAGATCCTGCGGCTCGTCAAGGCCGACGGCGCGACCGTGCTGCTCGTCGAGCAGAACCTGCATTTCGCCACCACCGTCGCCGACCGGCATTACCTGCTGGCCGAAGGCCGGGTCGTGGAGTCCCTCGACAACACCGAGGTGCGTAACCGCGAGCGCGAGCTGCTCGCGTACCTGGGCATCTGATTGATTCTCAACGAGGAGAGACGCATGAAGAAGTTCGCGACCACGCTGGGCGCGGTGGCGTTGCTCGTCACCGCGTGCGGCGGTGGCCCGCAGTCCGGCGGGGACAGCAAACTCACCGGCGGCAAGATCGTGCTCGGCGTGCTCAACGACCAGTCGGCGGGCTATTCGGCGCTGTCGGGCAAGAACTCCGTCGAGGCCGTCAAGATGGCGATCGAGGACTTCAAGGCCAAGTACGGCGACAAGGCGGTGACCAAGGACATCGAGGTGGTCGACGCCGACCACCAGAACAAGCCGGACGTGGCCAACACCAAGGCGGCCGAGTTCTACGACCGGGACGGTGTCGACGCGATCCTCGACGTGCCCACCTCGTCGGCGGCGCTGAAGGTCGCCGACGTCGCGAAGGCGAAGAAGAAGCTGTACTTCAACATCGGCGCGGCGACGACCGACCTCACCGGCAAGTCCTGCAACAAGTACACGTTCCACTACGCGTACGACACCTACATGCTGGCCAACGGCACCGGCAAGAACGCCACCGAGAACGGCGCGAAGAACTGGTACATCGTGTACCCGAACTACGCCTTCGGCCAGGACATGGAACGCAGCTTCAAAGCGGCGGTGGAGAAGGCCGGCGGCCACGTCGTCGGCGAGGACGCCGCGCCGTTCCCGAGTGACAACTTCTCGACCTACCTGCTCAAGGCGCCGACGCTGAACCCGAAGCCGGACGTCATCGGCACCATGCAGGCCGGGGCGGACCTGGTGAACCTCGTCAAGCAGTACAACGAGTTCAAGCTGCGGGACAAGGGCGTGGGGCTGTCCGTCGGCCTGATGTTCCTCACCGACATCCACTCGCTGACCCCGGCGGCGCTGGCCGGCACGACCTACACCGACGCCTGGTACTGGAACTTCGACGCCAAGAACCGGGAATGGGCCGACAAGTTCAAGGCGCGTACGGGATCGCGGCCGACCTTCGCGCACGCCGCGAACTACTCGGCGGCCACGCAGTACCTGGAGGCTGTGCAGGCGGCGGGGACCGACGACGCGGACAAGGTCGTCGCCCAGCTCGAAGGCAAGAAGGTCGACGACTTCTTCCTGCGCAACGGCGAGATCCGCAAGGCCGACCACCGGGTGCTGCACGACGCGTACCTGGCGCAGGTGAAGCAGCCGGAGGAGGTCAAGGAGGACTGGGACTACGTGAAGATCCTCAAGACCATCCCGGCGGCTGAGGCCTTCCGCGCCCCCAGCCCCGACTGCCAGATGTCCGGCGCCTGAGATCAATCTTCGGCGGTCGGTCCGGCTCGACGCGGCGTTCAGCCGCGAGGACCGGGCTCGACCGGAACAGACAACTCGGCGGCCCGGCCCGGTGAGAGCCGGGCCGGGCCACCGGACCGCAACGAGAGAGCCGACATGGTCAACTTTCTGGAGCAGACCTTCAACGGTCTGGTGAGCGGCAGCTTCCTCGCGCTGCTCGCGCTCGGGCTCGCCGTCATCTTCGGCCTGCTGCGGGTGGTCAACTTCGCCCACGGCGCGATCTACATGCTGGGCGCGTTCGGGGCGTACGTGCTGGCCGACGAACTGGGCCTGCCGTTCTGGGCGGCTCTGCTCGCCGTGCCGGTCGGGCTGGCCGTCGTCGGGATGGTGCTCGAACGCGCCTTCATCCATCGGCTGACCCGGCTCGACCCGCTGTACAACTTCCTGCTGACCTTCGGCTTGACGCTGATCCTGCAGGACCTGGTGAAGGCCCGGTACGGCGTCCAGTCGTCGCCGTACGCCGTGCCGAGTGCCCTGTCCGGCAGCGTGGACCTCGGCTTGTTCGAGTTCCCGGCGTACCGGGTGTTCGTGCTCGGGGTCTCGGTCGCGATCTGCGTCGGCGTCTGGGCTCTGCTGACGCGTACGCGGGTCGGCATGGTCGTCCGCGCCGCGACCGAGCGACCGGAGCTGACCCGGGCCTTCGGCATCAACGTGGGCCGCTGGATCACTCCGGTCTTCGGCTTCGGTGTGGCGCTGGCCGGTCTCGCCGGGGTGCTCGCCGCCCCCATGCGAGCGGTCAATCCGCTGATGGGAGCGGATCTGATCATCGTCGTGTTCGCGGTCGTCGTGATCGGCGGCCTCGGCTCGATCTTCGGCTCGGTGGCGGTCGGCTTCGTCATCGGGGTGGCCCAGGTCTGGGCCGAGGCGTACGCCCCGGAGTCGTGGCGGGCGCTCATCGCCCAGACCCTGCCCTTCGTTCTCATGGCGGTCGTGCTCCTGTGGCGCCCGGCCGGCCTGTTCGGCCGCGAGGAGATCGCGTGACTACCATCGCCCCCTCCGACACCGGCACCGTCGAGCCCGCGCCCGCGAAGGCCGGTGGTGGCGTAGCGCGGCGTTTTGCCGGCCCGGTCCTGCTCGCCGCCGGGCTGATCGTCGCGGTGTGGCTGCCTAACGGGATCTACACCGGGCTGGCCGTCGACCTGTTGTGCTGGGCGCTGTTCGCGGTCTCCGTCGACCTGCTGCTCGGGTACGCCGGTCTGCTGTCGTTCGGGCACGCGGCGTACTGGGGGTCGTCGGCGTACGCGACGGGGCTGCTCGCCGTCCATCTAGGACTGCCGTTTCCCTTGGCGGTGCTCGGCGGGGCGCTGACCGCCGCGCTGATCGCCGTGCCGGTCGGCTACCTCGCGGTCAAGCGGGTCGGCATCTACTTCGCCATGGTGACCCTGGCCTTCGCCCAGATGATCTATTTCATCGCCAACGAGTGGCGCAGTGTGACCGGCGGGGAGAACGGCATGCAGTCGGTGCCCCGCACGCTGGGCTCGGTGGATCTGAGCGACAACTACTACTTCTACTACGCCGCGCTGCCGATCGTCCTGGCTGGACTGTGGCTGACCTGGCGCATCGTGCACTCGCCGTTCGGCCGGGTGCTGGTCGCCATCCGCGACAACCCCGCCCGCGCGCGGGCCCTCGGCTATCCCGTCCACCGCTACAAGCTCGCCGCGTTCGTGTTGTCCGCGTTCGTCGCCGGGCTGGGCGGCGGGCTGTTCGCGCTGGCTCACCAGTTCGTCAGCCTCGACACGCTGCACTGGACCACCTCCGGCAAGGCCGTGATCATGGTCGTGCTCGGCGGCATCGGCACGCTCTGGGGCGCGCTGTTCGGCTCCAGCTTCGTCGTCGTCCTGGAGGACTCGTTGTCGCAGGCCGACTTCGCGAGCCCGGGGCTGATCACCGGCGGCGTCTTCGTGCTGGCCGTGCTGCTGTTCCGCCGGGGCCTGTGGGGGAGCGTGGCGGCTCTCGTGCGCCGCCGGTTCTAGCCCGCGCGTGGTTCTGAAGGCGCTGGATCAGGGTTCCCGGTCGAATCTTCCGTCAAGATTCGGCTGGGAACCCTGATCTGCGTGGGAGCCAGGAGGCGGTAGGCCACCGGCCCGGCGAACGGCAGGCCCACGATCGCCAAGACCACGGCCAGGCCGACGGTCACGCCAGTCGGCAACGCCAGGCCGGCGAGCCAGACCAGGCCCGCGACGATCAGCTCGTACGCGACGACGCCGAGCCCGGTCGCGAACAGTGCTTTGGCCATGACCCGCGCCGCGCCGGGTCGCGCCGGTCGCAGGATTCTCGGCAGCGCTTGAAGTCCGAGCAGCAGGCTCAGTCCGGCGACGCCGCCGGCGCCGATCCCGGCGATGCTGGTGGGCACGACAAGCGCCGGGTGCCCGGCCAGCAGCCCGGCGCGATTCAGCGCCGTGTCGGCGGCGTACGCGCCGAGGATCCCGCCGCCCACGCCGAAGACGAGGATGCCGAGGGCAGTGCGGGTCTTGGCCACCCGGCGCACTGTACAAGGTGAGCCTGTGGGCGTGAGGCGGCTCACAATCGAAACGATACGGTGCCGTATCAGAACTGCGGCGCGTAGTGTTCCCCTCGATGCGAGACGGAACCGTTCCGTTTCGTAAAGATTTCGTGACACTGGGGGGAACTCCCGTGGAGACACAAGCAAACACCGGGCACCCGAGGCGGTGGGCCATCCTCTCAGTGCTGGTCGTGTCGCTGCTCGTCGTCGTGCTCGACAACACCGTGCTGAACGTGGCCCTGAAGAGCCTCGCCGACCCGGTCAAGGGCCTCGGCGCCACCCAGGGTCAACTCGAATGGGCGATCAACTCCTACACCCTGGTCTTCGCCGGGATGCTGTTCACCTTCGGTGTGCTCGGCGACCGGTTGGGCCGCAAGAAGGTTCTCATCGGCGGCCTGGTCCTGTTCGCCCTGACCTCCCTGGTCTCGGCGTACGCCCAGAACCCCGGCCAGCTCATCGCCGCGCGGGCGGTCATGGGCCTCGGTGGCGCGGCGATCATGGCGACCACGCTGCCGATCATCACCAATGTCTTCGACCCGCGCGAACGCGCCCGCGCCATCGGCATCTGGGCCGGTGCGGTCGGTCTCGGTGTGGCGCTCGGCCCGATCCTGGCGGGCGCGCTGCTGGAGCGGTTCTGGTGGGGCTCGATCTTCATGATCAACCTGCCTGTCATCGCGATCGGCCTGCTGTTCGTGGCGGTGATCGTGCCGGACTCGCGGAACCCGAAGCCGGGCCGCATCGACTTCCCGGGCGTACTGCTGTCGATCCTGGGCCTCGCTGCCCTGGTCTACGGCATCATCGACGGCGGTCAGGCCGGTTTCGGCGAGCCGAGCGTTTGGGTCTGGATCGCGCTGGGCGTGGTCGCGCTCGCGGTCTTCGTCTGGTGGGAGAACCGCACCGACCACCCGTCGCTGGACGTCAAGCTCTTTAAGGACGCCCGGTTCGCCGCGGCGACCAGCCTGGTCGGGCTCTCGTTCTTCGCGGCCATGGGCGTGTTCTTCTTCATGTCCTTCTACCTGCAGCTGGTCCGCGGCTACACGCCGCTGCAGACCGGTCTGCTGATGCTGCCCTTCGCGGCCGCGCAGCTCGTGTTCGCCCCGCTGTCGGCCAGCTTCGTCAAGCGGTTCGGGGCCAAGGCGGTCAGCGCCGTGGGCGTGGTCATCGTGACCCTGGCGACGGCGGGCTATCTGCTGATGGACGAGTCCAGCTCGGTGTGGCTGGTGATCGTCATGTTCTTCGCCTTCGGCGTCGGCATGGCCAACATCATGCCGCCGGCGACTGACGCGATCATGGCGTCGGTGCCGCGGGAGAAGGCCGGTGTCGGTTCGGCGGTCAACAACACCGTCCGGCAGGTCGGCGGCGCGCTGGGCGTGGCGGTCCTGGGCTCGGTGCTCTCCTCGGTCTACCGCAACGGGGTCGACGACACCGTCGCCGGGCTTCCGAAGGAGGTCCCCGCGCAGGCCAAGGACGCGATCACCGAATCGGTCGCCGGTGCGCACGCGGTCGCCGACTCGCTCGCCGGGACGCCGTTCGCCGGAGCCGCCAATGTCCTGGTCAAGGCGGCCGACTCGGCCTTCGTCGACGCGGTGCACGCGGCAGCCCTCGGCTCCGTCGCCGTCGGCGTCGTCGGCTTGATCGTGGTGCTCGGCTGGCTGCCGGGCAAGGCCAAGCCGAACACCGCCGCCGAGGCGGCCGAGAAGGCCATGACCGCCGAGCGGGCGGTTGAGGCGATCGAGGTCGGGTAAGGTTTCCCTACCATGACGAACACGAGCAGCGTCGATCTACCGGAGGGCACGGCTCCCCGGCTCGACGACGCCGGCACGGAGGCTCCGCGGGCGATCGGTCGCCCGCGGAGCACCCGCGCACACGAGGCCATCATCGACGCCGTCCTCGACCTGCTGGCCGAGGGCACGTCGGTGGGCGAACTGTCCATTGAGGCGGTCGCCGCCCGGGCCGGGGTCGGCAAGGCCACGATCTACCGGCGCTGGTCGGGCAAGAACGACCTGATCCTGGAGGCGGTCAAGGCGTTGAAACTGCCGCAGCCGATCGACGAGGGACTGTCCGTTCGCGACAACCTCGTCCAGCTGCTCAGCGTGGTCAGCGTCAGCGTCGATCCCCGCGCGGCCCAGGTCTTCCCGTGCATCGTGCCCGAGGTGCTGCGCAATCCCGAGCTTTGGGGCCTCTATCAGCAGATCGTCGAACCACGCCGGGCGCGTACCCGGGAAGTCCTCGAACGGGGGATTTCCGCCGGCGAGCTGCGGGCGGACACCGACGTCGAGATGGTCGCGCTGATGCTCACCGGACCCGTTATGTTGCAACGAATGCTCAAGTGGAGTCCCACCATCGACGACGCGACCCTGCCCGAGCGGGTGGTCGACACGCTCCTGCAAGGGATCGCCGTTCCCCGGAATTGACCGGCGTTGGCACATAGAGTGCTAAACGGGCGCTTCGCGCGCCGGTCGATAGGGAGAACAGTTCTATGGAAGGCTCACCAGCAACAGAACAGCTCCGGATCGCGTTGGTCGCACCACCCTATTTCGACATCCCTCCCGCGGCGTACGGCGGAGTCGAGGCCGTCGTCGCGGACTTGGCCGACGCCCTTGTGGACGCCGGTCACCAGGTCACCCTGATCGCCGCCGGACGCAACGGAACCAAGGCCGACTTCGTCCCCGTGTGGGACGAGATCCAGGCCGACCGGCTCGGCGACCCGTTCCCCGAGGTCGCGCACGCCGCGGCGGCCCGTCAGGCGGTCACTCGGCTCGCGGAGACGATCGGGCTCGACGTGGTCCACGATCACACGCTCGCCGGGCCGCTGAACGCGCCCTATTACGAGACGCTCGACCTGCCGACGGTCATCACCGCGCACGGCCCGGTCACCGGCGATCTGCGTGGGCTCTACCGCACGCTGGGCGCCGAGGTGCACCTGGTCGCCATCTCGCATCGCCAGCGCGTGCTGGCCCCCGAGCTCAACTGGGTCGGCACCGTCCACAATGCAGTACGCGTGGAGACCTTCCCGTTCCAGCCGGAGAAGGGGGCGTACGCGCTGTTCCTGGGCCGATTTCATCCGGACAAGGGAGCGCACCTGGCGTTGGACGCCGCGCACGCGGCCGGAGTGCCGCTCGTGCTGGCCGGCAAGTGCAACGAACCCCTGGAACAGCGGTACTTCGACCGGGAGGTCAAACCCCGGCTCACCGCCGACGACCTCGTCTTCGGCATGGCCGACGCGACCGAGAAACGCAAACTGCTCGCCGAGGCGCGGTGCCTGTTGTTCCCGATCCAGTGGGAGGAACCGTTCGGCATGGTGATGATCGAGGCGATGGCCTGCGGAACTCCGGTCGTCGCGCTGCGTGGCGGCGCGGTCGCCGAGGTCGTCGTCGACGGCGTCACCGGGTTCGTCCGGGACGATCCGGCCGACCTACCGCAGGCGGTGCACGACGCGGCTGCGCTGGACCCGGCCGCCTGCCGCCGGCTCGTCGCCGACAGCTTCACGGTCGACCATCTCGGCGCGGGATACGTCGCGGCCTACCGGCACGCCATTCGGCGTACGCGTGGACGGCGGCTGCGGCTCGCACCACTGATGCTCGCCTGAGTCGGTCACTTCTTCGGCGCTGGATCAGGGTTCTCGGTCGAATCTTGGCCCATTATTCGACCCGGAACCCTGATCCAGCGCTGCCACGTGCGGGTGGTCAGGCTCCGGTGCGCAGGCGGTGCAGGCGCAGCGCCAACTGCACTTCGAGCGCGCGTTCCGGGCGCTGCCAGTCCGGTCCGAGCAGCTGGGCGACCCGGTCCAGCCGTTGGGTGACGGTGTTGACGTGGACGTGCAGCTGCTCGGCGGCGCGAGCCAGGCTGCCGCCCGCGCCGAAGTAGCACTCCAGCGTCTTGACCAGCGCGGTTCCCCGGCGGCTGTCGTAGTCGACGACCGGGCCGATGGCGTGCTGGAGGAACCGGGCCACGCCCCGGTCGCCGCCGTCGGTCACCGCGCCGAGCAGCAGGCCGACGAAGCCGAGCTCCGAAGTGGATGCCGCTTCGCCGGTTCGGCCCAGGGCGACCAACGCCGTCACGCACCGATCGGCTTCGGCGTACGCGTGGGCCTGCGCGGCTGCTCCGGTAGCCGGGCCGGCCGAGCCGACCGTGACCGGGCGCCCCAACGCTCGGGTCAGATCCTTGGCGACCGCACGGGCGGTGGCTCCGGCATCGCCGCCGGGCAGCATCAGGACGACTCGCCCGTCCCGGGTCGCCGAGAGCCCGGACCGGGTGGCGGCGTACGTGACGCCCCAGGACGCGGCCCGTTGCCGCAGGGCGCCGGACGAGCCGAACTCGTCGCCGATGGCCACCATGACGTGCGGGGAATCCAGGTCCACGCCGATCCGGCGGGCGCGTACGCGCAACGCGTCGACGTCGCGTCCGGGCCGGGCGATGAGGTCGTCCAGCAGCTCTCCGCGTACGCGTCCCTCGGCCTCGGCCAGGTTCCGCCGGAACAGCTGCACCAGGGCGGTGACGAGGGCGGCCCGTTCGAGGATCTGCTGGTCGGCGTCGGCGAGCGGCTGCTGCGGACGGCAGACGAGGGTGCCCAGATTCTCCGTTCCGGCGACGACGGCGGCGTACCAGAGGTCGTCCCGGCGGACCGCGTGTCCTTCGGCGCGGGCGGCGGTGACCGCCTCGGCCAGCGTGGACGAGTCCGGCGTACGCAGATCGCCGACGAGCGCCAGAGTGCGGCCGTCCGCGTCGAGCACGAGCAGCGAACCGCCGAGGGCGTCGGTGACCGCCGCCGCCACGTCCTCGACACCGCCGCCGCGGACGACCAGCGAGGTCATGCGGTCGTGCGCGGCCGCCGCGCGTTCGACCGAACCGCTGTGCGCCCGGATCACCTCGTTGGCCGCCGACAGCTCGGTCAACGCCGCCTGCGTCTCGGTGAGCAGCCGGGCGGTGTCGATCGCGACGGCGGCGTGCGCGGCCAGCGAGACGAGCAGGGCCACCTCCTCCCGGGCGAACGGGCGGGCGGACCGGTTCGCGGCGTACAACACGCCGATGACCTGGGCGCCCAGCCGCAACGGCACGCCCAGGATCGCCACGAGCCCCTCTTCGCCGACCCCGGCGTCCACCTCGCCGAGGTGCTGGAATCGGCTGTCCTTCGCGTAGTCGGCCGTTGCGTAAGGCGTACCGGTCTGGGCGACGAGGCCGCCCAACCCACCGCCCAGCGGCAGCCGGAGGCGCTGGAACCGCGCGGAGATCGAGCCGTCGGTGACCCGCATGTAGGTGTCGCCGCGCTCGGGGTCGTTGAGGGTGAGGTACGCGATGTCGGTGCCCAGCAGGTTGCGCGAGCGGTGGACGATCGCGGACAGGACGCTGTCGAGATCGCGCAGGCCGGCCAGGTCGCTGGCGGTGTCGTAGAGCCCGGACAGCTCCAGCTCCCGGCGACGGCGGCGTTCCAGCAGCGCACGGACCCGCAGGGCGACGGTCTTGGCCTCCTCGAGCGCGGCGAGTTCCTCGGGGGCCGCGCCGTCGGCGCGCGCCTGGAGGAGCGGGCCCTCGAACTCGACCGGGCTCGCCTCCCGTTCCAGCAGCTCCAGCAGGTGGGACAGCGGTGTCATGCGGAGCATTCTCAGTGTGCTGTCCATCCGCCGTCCATCGCGATGCTGGTTCCGGTGATGAAAGATGCGGCCGGTGTGCACAGGTACGCCATCAGTTCGGCGACTTCGTCCGGTTCGATCAGCCGCTTGATCGCCGCCTTGGCGAGCATGATCTCGGTGACGACCTCGGCTTCGGCGATCCCGTGCGCCCGGGCCTGGTCGGCGATCTGCCCCTCGACCAGCGGCGTACGCACGTAGGCCGGGTTGATGCAGTTCGAGGTGACCCCGTGCGGGGCGCCTTCGAGCGCGGCGACCTTGCTCAGCCCTTCCAGACCATGTTTCGCGGCGACATACGCGGCTTTGAACGGCGACGCGCGCAACCCGTGGACGGAGGAGATGTTGACGATCCGGCCCCAGCCCTGCGCGTACATGTGCGGCAGGGCGCGCCGGACCAGCAGGAACGGCGCGAGGAGCATGACCTGTTCGATGTACGCGAACCGGTCGGGCGGGAACTCCTCCAGCGGCGCGACGTGCTGCAGGCCGGCGTTGTTCACCACGACGTCCAGCTCGGCCGGGACCGCGTCGGGCGCGGCCGGGTCGGCGAGGTCGACCACGATGGCGGTGCCGTTCGTCTCGGCGGCGACCTTGGCCGCCGCCTCGGGGTCGCGATCGACCACGAGCACATGGGCCCCGGCGGCGGCGAGCCGTCGGGCGCACGCCCGCCCGATGCCACTGCCCGCCCCGGTGACCAGCGCGGTCTTGCCCGACAGGTCCAGGCCCACGGTTTCCCCGATCGTCATGCGCAGAAATTACGAGCGTGCGACCGGGCAACACATGTGTCCGCGCCACACACTCCACCCGGGGATCGTGTGCGGCGTGCCGTGCGAACACTGTCGGGGCCGGACGATAGGGTGTCGTACACGTGTGCGGGGAGGGGTGAAGTCGGTTGCGCGTGCTGGGAGTCGACCCCGGGCTCACCCGCTGCGGCGTCGGCGTGGTCGAGGGAGTCCCCGGGCGTCCGTGCACCCCGATCGCGTACGAGGTGGTGCAGAGCGACCCGGACGAGGAGCTGGCCCACCGACTGTTGCGTTTGGACGATCGGCTGACCGAGCTGATCGCGTTGCATCAGCCGGACGGCGTGGCCGTGGAGCGCGTCTTCAGCCAGCACAACGTGCGCACGGTGATGGGCACCGCCCAGGCGGGCGCGGTCGCGATCCTCGCGGCGGCGCGTGCCGGGCTGCCGGTGGCGCTCTACACTCCCAGCGAGGTCAAGGCGGCGGTGACCGGTTCGGGCACGGCCGACAAGGCTCAGGTCACCGCGATGGTCACCCGCCTGCTGCGGCTCGACGCTCCGCCCAGGCCGGCGGACGCGGCCGACGCGCTGGCCCTGGCGATCTGCCACGTGTGGCGTGGCGGCACGCGGGACAAGGTGGCGGCGGCGTTGCAGCAGTATCGGAGGGGTCGATGATCGCGAGCGTGGCGGGCAGGGTCGCCTGGGTCGGCGCGGACACCACGGTGGTCGAGGTCGGCGGGGTCGGCCTGGCCGTGCACTGCACGCCGAACACGCTGGCCACCCTGCGGGTCGGCCATGACGCGCGGCTGTCCACGACGCTCATCGTCCGCGAGGACGCGCTCACCCTCTACGGCTTCGTCGACGACGAGGAGCGGGAGATCTTCGAGCTCCTGCAGACCGTGGGCGGGGTCGGCCCGCGAGTCGCCCAAGCCGTGCTGTCGGTCCATTCCCCTTATTCGGTACGCGTGGCGATCGCGCACGGCGAGGTCGGCGTGTTGACCAAGGTGCCCGGGATCGGCAAGAAGGGCGCCGAGCGGATCATCCTCGAACTGCGCGACAAGGTCGGCCCGGTCGACGCGGCCGCCTCCGTGAAGGGCGTGCCCCGGCAGATGCCCTGGCAGGAGCAGGTACGCCAGGGTCTGGTCGGGCTGGGCTGGACGGCGAGTCAGGCGGATCAGGCGATCGGCACCGTCGCGTCCGGCCTCGACGACGGGCCGACGCCGCCGGTGCCCGTCCTGCTGAAGCAGGCGATCAAGCTGCTGGGTAGGGCCCGGTGAGCGAATCCGTCGTCAGCGCGGTCGCCTCGCCGGAGGAGCGCGACGCCGAGGCGACCGTCCGGCCGAAGCGCCTCAGCGAGTTCATCGCCCAGGAACGCGTACGCGAGCAGCTGGAAGTTCTGCTGCACAGTGCGCTGCGCCGGGGCTCGCCGCCGGATCACATCCTGTTCTCCGGCTCGCCGGGACTCGGCAAGACGACGCTGGCCATGATCGTCGCGGCCGAGCTGGGTGGCGGGCTGCGGATGACCAGCGGCCCGGCCATCGAGCGCTCCGGCGACCTGGCCGCGATCCTGACCAGCCTCGCCGCCGGTGACGTGCTGTTCATCGACGAGATCCACCGCATCGCGAAGCCGGCCGAGGAACTGCTCTACTCGGCGATGGAGGACTTCCGGGTCGACGTCATCGTCGGCAAGGGACCGGGCGCGACCGCCATTCCGCTGGACGTGGAGCCGTTCACCCTGGTCGGGGCGACCACCCGGGCCGGGCTGCTCACCGGGCCGATGCGCGACCGGTTCGGCTTCGTCGGGCACCTGGAGTTCTACACCGGCACGGAGCTGACCGCGCTGCTGCACCGATCGGCGCAGATCCTCGGCGTACCGGTGACCGGCGAGGGCGTCGAGGAGATCGCGGGGCGGTCGCGGGGGACACCCCGGATCGCCAACCGGCTGCTGCGGCGCGTACGCGACTATGCCGAGCTGCGGGCCGACGGCGTGGTCACGCTGGACGCGGCCAAGGCCGCGCTGCGCGTCTACGACGTCGACGACCTCGGGCTGGACCGGCTGGACAAGGCGGTGCTGGCGGCGCTGGTCGAGACGTTCGGCGGCGGACCGGTCGGGCTGTCGACGCTGGCCGTCGCGGTGGGGGAGCAGCCGGAGACCGTCGCCGAGGTCTGTGAGCCCTTTCTCGTCCGGGCCGGCCTGCTCGCGCGTACGCCCCGGGGCCGGGTGGCGACCCCGGCCGCCTGGCAGCACCTCGGCCGTACGCCGCCGAACCACGTGTTTCCGGGGCAGACGGGCACGCAACTCCCGGGACAAACGGCCGGGAATGGTATGTTTTCCGGCGGCGCCGCCGGGGCGCCGGATCTGTTCAGCACTGCGGACGAAGCCGAATAAGTGCCGTGATCGTAATGTGATCGCCACGGGGGGTGTGGCGATCGGCGGTCCAGCGACTAGACTTCGCGCGGTCCGAACGGACATTCTTCGCCTGCCCCGGAACTCGGGGTGGGCTGAAACGGAAGGTCAGAAACCGTGTTCTACGCGGCAGGCAATTCGGGCGGCAGTGCGCTGCCGACGCTGCTTTTCTTCGGCCTCATGGCCGCCCTGATGTACTTCATGATCATCCGCCCGCAGAGCAAGCGGCGCAAGGAGGCCATGGAGCTGCAGCGCAACGTCGCCGTCGGCGACGAGGTGGTAACCGTCGTGGGTCTCCACGCCACCGTCGCGGGCATCGACGACGAGAACAACACCGTGCTGCTGGAGATCGCGCCGGGCGTCAACGCGACCTACGAGCGGGCCGCCATCGGCCGGGTGATCAAGGCCCCGACCGCCGAGGAGACCGCCGCGCCGGAGGCCGCCGACGAGACGCCGCAGGTCATCGAGCAGGGCCGCTAGTCCTTAGACCCACCCCGGCGTCGCTGATCCGGCGCCGGGTCCACCCTCCCCACCCGTTCCCCATGCAAGGAGACCCGAGGCCGTGGCACCACCTCAAGGACAGATGAAGCCAGGACGGCAGCTAGCCGTTCTCGCCGGTCTCTTCGTCGTCCTCTATCTGCTTGTCTTCTTCACCTCCGGCGCCAGTGGCAGCTTCACCGATCGCCTGCACCCGCGGCTCGGGCTGGACCTGGTCGGCGGCATGCGGATGACCCTGGTCGCCCAGGGCAAGACGCCGTCCGCCAAGGAGATGGAGCAGGCTCGGCAGATCATCGAGGACCGGGTGAACGGTACGGGTGTCGCCGAGGCCGAGGTCGTCACCGAGAGCGACCGCAACATCGTGGTCTCCATCCCGGGCAGCAACACCGCCGACCTCGAGGACGTCGGCCAGCCCGCGCAGATGTTCTTCCGCAAGGTCCTCAACTCGGTGAACGACACCAGCGGCGCCCTCGCGGCGGCCACGGCCAGCCCGAGCCCGTCGGCCTCCACTTCGGCCTCGCCGAACCCGTCCAGCTCGACCTCCGCTTCGCCGAAGCCGTCGACCAGCGCCTCCACCGGTGGCCAGGGCGGCGGTGCGGCCGCGAGTGCCACGCCGAGCGCGTCGGCCTCCACGTCTCCTTCCGCGGCGGCCAGCCCGACGCCCAGCGCCAAGGCGCTGACCCAGGAGCAGACCGCGACGCTGGACGAGGTCAAGAAGAAGATCGGCGACACCACCTACAAGGCGGCCGAAGCGTTGACCGCGCCGGTCGACGTGTCCACCGATCCGACCGCGGCGCTCCAGTTCGCGAAGTTCGCCGACCTGACGGCGAACGAGGTCGCCGTGCTCCCGGCGAAGATCCAGTTCAACGTCCCGCAGATCGGTTGCGACAAGCTCGGCAAGCGCCCGGTCGGCTCGATCAGCGACGCCAACGCGCAGGTGGTCGCGTGCGAGGGGACCAGCAAGCACCTGCTGGACGTCGCCAAGGTCGCCGGCACCGACATCGGCAGCGCGCAGGCTGTGCCGCCGAACGCGCAGCAGGCCGAGTGGGTCGTCAGCCTCAAGTTCAAGGGCGACGGCCAGGACAAGTGGACGAACCTCACCAAGGAGGCGGTCAACAAGACCGGCACCACCTGCGAGGTCAAGGGCAACGAGGGCAACTGCCTCGTCGCCGTGGTCCTCGACAACACCGTGATCTCCGCCCCGGAGATCCGCGAGGTGCTCACGAGCGACTCGACGATCAGCGGCAGCTTCACCTCCGACACCGCCGCCGACCTGGCGAACAAGCTGAACTACGGCGCGCTGCCGGTCACCTTCCAGGCGGAGGAGGCCCAGCACGTCACCGCGACGCTCGGTGCGGCTCAGCTGAAGGCCGGTCTGCTGGCAGCCGGTCTCGGCATGCTGCTGGTCATCATCTACGCGTTCTTCTACTACCGCCTGCTCGGCTCGGTCATCTTCCTCTCGCTGGTCCTGTCCGGCCTGCTCACCTTCGGTGCGCTGGTCTGGCTCGGCCGGACGATGGGCTTCACGCTGACCCTCGCGGGCATGGCCGGTTTCGTGGTCTCCCTAGGTGTCGCGGCCGACTCGTTCGTCATCTACTTCGAACGATTGAAAGACGAGATCCGGGAAGGCAGAGCGCCGCGCAGCGCCGTGCAGCGGGCCTGGGTCCGCGCCCGGCGGACGATCATCACCGCCAACACGGTGACGGTCATGGCCGCGGTGGTCCTGTACCTCTTCTCGGCCGGGGCGGTGAAGGGCTTCGCGTTCGCGCTGGGTCTGTCGACCGTGCTCGACCTTGTGGTGGTGTTCCTCTTCCGGCACCCGATGATGGAGATGTTCGCCCGGACGAAGGCGTTCATGTCGCCGCGCGTCAGCGGTCTCGGCCGGGTCCTGCAACAGGCCAACGAAGACGAGGCCGACCAGCCGCGTCGCTAC
>JABFYB010000476.1 GCA_013361475.1 Hamadaea sp. | reverse complement strand
CGGAGCGAAGATCGCGGCCAGCGCGATCACGACGACGACGCCGATGGAGATCCAGGAGGGGACACCGAGCCGGCGGAACTGGATTCCCGGCCGGGAGAGGCGCTTGGCCAAGTTGCTCCGCATCAGCCGGCGCTCCTCAGTCGGGGGTTCACGAGCAGGTAGAGGATGTCGACGACGAGGTTCACGACCACGAAGCCGACCGCGATGGTGAGCACGACGCCCTGCACCACCGCCGGGTCGCCGTCGCGTACGCCGTTGATCATCAGCTGGCCCATGCCGGGCAGCGAGTAGATCGTCTCGATGACGACCGCTCCGCCGAGCAGGTAGCCGATCCGAAGCCCGAGCACGGTCAGCGGATTGATCAGGGCGTTCCGCAGGACGTTGCGCCCGATGACCACGATCGGCGGCAACCCGCTGCCGATCGCCGTACGCACATAGTCCTTGTCCAGCTCCTCCACCATCGAGGTGCGGATGATCCGGGTGAGCTGGGCGGCGACCGGCAGGGACAGCGACAGCGCGGGCAACGTCAGCGACTGCAGCCAGCCGCTGAGCGAGTCGGCGGGATTGATGTAGCCGCTGGTGGGGAACCAACC
Organism: Hamadaea sp.; assembly: GCA_013361475.1. Lineage (GTDB taxonomy): Bacteria > Actinomycetota > Actinomycetes > Mycobacteriales > Micromonosporaceae > Hamadaea. The sequence continues at coordinate 3,235 of JABFYB010000476.1, read as the reverse complement.
GCGGTCCACGGCGAGCCACTGGATCATCAGCAGCGCGAGCCAGAAGCCCGGCGCGGCCACCCCGACGAGGGAGACCAGCCGGATCAGCTGGTCGGGCCAGCGGTCGCGGAAGATCGCCGCGATCACGCCGAAGACCGTGGCGAGCACGACCGCGATGGCCAGCCCGAGGAAGGTCAGCTGCAGGGTCAGCGGCAACGCCGTCAGCACCGAGTCGAGGACCGGCGCCTTGGTGAGCACGCTCGTCCCCATGTCACCGTGCAGCAGATCGCCGACGAACCGCAGGTACCGCAGCGGCAGGGGGTCGAGCAGGCCGTTCTCCACCTGGAACTGGTGGATCTGCTCCTGCGTCGGGTTGGCCCCCTGGAAGTACGCGTACTCCGGCTTGTTGTTGGAGAACCGCATGACGATGAACACGAATGCGATGACACCGAGCAACAGCGGGATGAGGATCAGGATGCGGCGCACCAGCATCCGCGCGATGACCGCCACCGCGGGCCTCCTTTCGTGTGGCGGTCACCGGCCGCACGCTGACTGAAGTTCTTGCGTCTCGCGCAAGCGCTCCACGGGCGTACGGCCGGTGACCGGCGAACCTCCCCAGGTCCGCGTCTCAGCCCTGGCGGGTGGCCTGGAGCAGGTTGATTCCCGGGTATGCCTGCGGCCGGACGCCGCTCAGCTTCTTCGGGTCCCAAGCCGTCATCAGCTCGGTGTGCACGACCGGGTAGAGCACCGCCTGCTCGGCGATGATGTCGAGGTACGCGTGCACGAGGTCGAGCTTCTTCGTCGGGCTGGGCTCCTGCGTCGCGGCGTCCATCTTGGCGAACAGGTCCTTGGCGACCGGGCTCTGGTCCCACTTCGTGTACTTCATCCACGTCCCACCGGACGTGTAGTTGTAGCGAAGGATCAGGTCGGCGTCGAGACCGAACTGGTTCGGGTTCGACGCGGCCGCCACCACCTGGTAGTTCTGCGACTGGTCCATCTTCGTGAACAGCGCGGCGGTGTCCTGCGGCTCCAGGGTGGTCTTGACGCCGATCGCGTCCCAGGAGTTGGCGATTGTCGGCAGGCAGTCGGTGATCCAGCTGACGTTGACGGCCATCAGGGTCACCGTCAGGTTCGTGACGCCGGCCGCCTTCAGCAGCGCCTTCGCCTTGTCCGGGTCGTAGGAGTAGACCGTCTTCGCCTTGGCGTACGACGGGTTCTGCTCGTTCAGGAAGCTCGACGAGGCCGCTCCGTGGCCCTTCAACGCGACGTCGATCATCTTCTTCGTGTCGATCGCGTAGAACAGCGCCTGGCGTACGCGGATGTCGTCGAACGGCTTCTGCGCGGTGTTGAACATCAAGAACATGTGGTTCATGCCCTTGCCGCCCTCGACCGTCAGACCGCCCTTCTGGAGCTGGTCGATGTTCGCGTACGGGATGTTGTCGGCGATCTGCGCCTCGGCGCTGCCGCCGGAGATCTTCGCGACGCGGGCCGGTGCGTCCACGATGGACAGCCAGTTCATCTTCTTGACGGTCGCCTTGCGCGGCCCGTTGTAGTCGGCGAACGCCTCGAAGGTGGTGTTCGACTTCGGGTTGTGCGCCGTCTGCTTGTAGGGGCCGGAGCCGACCGCCTTGCCGTTCTTGGCCGAGTCCCAGCCGCCGGCCGCGCCGAAGATGTGCTTCGGCATGATCTTGGCGATGGTGAGCCGGGGCAGCGCGTCCGGGAAGGGGAACTTGAAGACCAGCTCGACGGTCTTGTCGTCGACCTTCTTGACCTCCTTCAGCCAGGCGGAGAAGAAGGAGTAGATGAGCGTGGACTTGTCGAGCGCGCGCTCGAAGGTGAACAGCACGTCGTCGACGGTCACCGGCTGGCCGTCGTGCCACTTGGCGCCCTCACGCAGGGTGAACTTCCAGCTCGTGGCGTTCACGTCGGCGGGCAGCGCGGTGGCCAGCGCCGGGTAGGGGTCGCGGGTGATCGGGTCGGTGTCGACCAGACCCTCGTAGATGTGGTTGTTCGCCGCCATCGTGAAGGCCGAGGCCGTCATCGACGGGTCCCAGCTCTGGTTGTTGCCGTATCCGATGACCGCGGTGATGAGGTCCTTGTCGCCGCCGGCCCCGGCGGTGCTCGTCGAAGCGGGGCCGCTGCACGCGCCGAGAGCGGCCGAGATGGCCGCGGCGGCGCTCACCGACCCGCTGATACGCAGGAAGTCGCGGCGGCTGCCGCTGAGGTTGAGAGCTGGCCGAGAAACCGGGGCGCTCACGGTGCCTCCTATTGGGGGTGGGTTTCGGCTTATTGTGATCCTCGGACATTGGACGTCCCACATCCCATGTCCTGTAGAGTGCACGTTAGGGGTCGATCCCGTCCCCGGTCAAGAGGAGATGACCTGGAGATGTCCGCGATGTTTCAGGCCGATCGGAACGGGGACGGTCAGCCCACCAAGGTACCTGGGAATCGCGTTCCCGCAGCTAGGGGCCGTCGGAGCCGATCCGTCGAGGTGCAGGAGGCGGTGAAGGGGATCATCCTTCAGCGCGGTCTGGGTACCGGCGACCCGCTGCCGACCGAGTCCGAGTTGATGCAGGAACTGGGCATCGGGCGCAATTCCGTACGCGAGGCCCTGAAAGTGCTGCAAGCGGTCGGCATCGTCGACATCCGCCACGGGTTCGGGATGTTCGTCGGGCGCATGTCGCTCAACGGGCTCGTCGACGAGTTGGCCTTCCACAGCCGGATGACGATGCCGGAGGAACGCAACCACCTCGGTCACCTCATCGAGATCCGCGAGGTGCTGGAGAGCGGCCTGGTCGTGCTGCTGATCGAGCGCGGAATCGGGGCGGCACAGCTGACCGACGCGCTCGACGCGATCGTCCAGATGGAGGCCGAAGCCGCCGCCGGCGAGCCGATCTCACCGGAGACGGATCGGCAGTTCCACGACGTCCTCTACCGGCCGCTCGCCAATCCGCTGGTGGGCCAGTTGCTCGGCGCGTTCTGGGAGGTCTACCACCAGCTCCGCGACGACCTCGGCTCGCCGGACGAGGCCCCGGCCGACGTGGCGCGCAAACACCGCGACATCTACGAGGCGGTCCTGGCGGGCGACCCCGTCGCGGCGGCGGCCGCGATGCGGGCGCACTTCGCCGGCGTACGCTCCCGGCTCGCCCGCATCGCCGCCTGACTACCTACAAAGCGCTGGATCAGGGATCTCGGTCGAATCTTGGGGAAAGATTCGACCGAGATCCCTGATCCAGCTGTAGTTCGTGGATCAGCG
>JABFYB010000670.1 GCA_013361475.1 Hamadaea sp. | reverse complement strand
GTACCTGGTCCCGGCGCACATCTGGACGCCGTGGTTCTCCGCCTTGGGTTCCAAAAGCGGATATGACCGGATCGCCGACTGCTACGAGGACCTCGCCGAGCACATCTTCGCCGTCGAGACCGGGCTGAGCAGCGACCCGGAGATGAACTGGCGGGTCTCCTCGCTCGACCGGTACGCCCTCGTCTCCAATTCGGACGCTCATTCGCCGCAGGCCCTGGGCCGGGAGGCGACCGTCCTGCGGGGTGCGATGGACTACTTCGCGGTCCGGGACGGCCTCCGCGATCGCAGCGCGCTCGTCGGCACGATCGAGTTCTTCCCCGAGGAGGGCAAGTACCACGGGGACGGCCACCGGGCGTGTGGCGTGAACTGGACGCCGGAGCAGACCCGCGCGGCCGACGGCAAGTGCAGCGTCTGCGGAAAGGCCGTCACGGTCGGCGTCCTGGCCCGGGTCGAGGAACTGGCCGACCGGACTCCGGGCGCCTTCGAGGGAGCGCCCGCCGTCGAGCACCTCGTGCAGTTGCCCGAGATCCTGGGCGAGATCGCCGGCGTCGGACCGAAAACCCGCACGGTCGAGACGAAGGCGTCGTCGCTGGTCGCCACGATCGGACCTGAGCTGCACATCCTTCGGCAAGCGCCGCTGGACCAGATCGGCGCCGCCGGGGGATCCGACCTCCAAGAGGCGATCCGGCGGCTGCGGGCCGGCGAGGTACGCCGCATCCCCGGCTACGACGGCGAATACGGCGTGATCCGGCTCTTCGACCCGGGTGAACTGGGCGCCGCCGACGCCCTCTTCGAAGTCCCCGTGGTGCCCGCACCCCGGGTGCCGGCGCCGAAGCAGCGTACGCCCCGTGCCGGTCGCGAACCCGTGTCCCGGCCGGTCTCCAGCCCGCCGCCGGTCGTGTCCCCGCCACCACCGCCGCCCGTCTCGCCGCACGAGCCGTTCGAGCCGATGCTGGCCGGGATGGAGGAGGTCGGCACCGGACTGCTCGACCGCCTCGACGCCATGCAACGGGTGGCCGCCTCCGCTCCCGGGGGTCCGCTGCTCATCGTGGCCGGTCCGGGCACCGGCAAGACGCGTACGCTGACCCACCGGATCGCGTACCTGTGCGCCGAGATGCACGTCTTCCCGGAGCAGTGCCTCGCGATCACGTTCACCCGGCGGGCCGCCGAGGAGTTGCGCGAACGCCTGAAGGCGCTGCTCGGCCCGGTCTCGGGCGACGTCACCGTCTCGACCTTCCACGCGCTCGCCTTGTCGGTGCTTCGCGAGCAGGACCGTTCGCTGGTGATCGCCGAGACGCCGGACGCACCCGGCATCACCCTGGACGAGCTCGTCCCGCGCCTCGTCACACTGCTGCGGAGCAAGCCCGAGCTCGCCCGGTCGCTGCGGCACCGCTGGCGGTGGGTCTTCGTCGACGAGTACCAAGACGTCGACGAAGATCAGTACGAGCTGCTGCGGCTCCTCGTCCCGGCCGACGGGAACCTCTGCGCCATCGGCGACCCCGACCAGGCGATCTACTCCTTCCGCGGGGCCGACGTGCAGTACTTCCTGCGGTTCGCCAAGGACTTCACCGACGCCCGGCTCGTCCGCCTCACCCGCAACTACCGGTCGTCCGCGCCGATCATCGCGGCGGCCGTGCAGGCGATCGCGCCGACCTCCCTGGTGCCGGGCCGCCGACTCGACCCGGCCAAGGTCGATCCCGAGGCCTCGCTCATCGGCCGGTACGCCGCCGGTTCGGCCGCCGAAGAGGCCGAGTTCATCGCGCGTACGGTGGACGAACTGGTCGGCGGAGTCTCGCACCGGTCGAAGGCGGACACCCGCGGCGTCCAGTCCGTCAGCGTCTCCTTCACCGACATCGCCGTCCTCTACCGGACCGACGCTCAGGCGGCGATCATCGTCGAGACGCTGCACCGCGCGGGGATCCCGGTGCAGAAGCGATCGCACGACCGGCTACGGGACCGGCCCGCGGTGAACGCCATCGCGGCCGAGATGCGGCTGGCCCCGGCCGGTGAACAGGCCGGACTCATCTCGCGAATGAAGCAGGCCGCCCAGGTTCTGGCCGAACGCCCGGCGTTGGACAGCACACTCAGCCCAGAGGATCTGTGGGCCGCGGTCGACCTGCTTACACCACTGGCCCGGCGATGTGAGAAGGCCGGCTTGGAGACCTTCCTCACTGAACTGGCCACCGGCGCCGAAGTCGACGCGCTGGACCCCCGCGCCGAGGCGGTCACGCTGCTCACCCTGCACGCCGCCAAGGGGCTGGAGTTCCCGGTCGTCTTCCTCGCCGGCTGCGAGAACGGATTGCTGCCCCTCCGGCTACCGGGCGCCGCCACCCGGCTGACCCCGGACGAGCAGGCCGCGGCGGAAGCGGAGGAACGCCGGCTGTTCTTCGTCGGCATCACCCGCGCGCAGCGGCGACTGTATCTCACACACGCGGCGAAGCGATTCCGCTACGGAGCCGAGCGTGAGGCCAGCCCAACGCCGTTCCTCGATACGATCGACGCCGGTCTGCTCGAATGGCTGGGCGACACGGCCCCCGTACGCCGACGAGATCAGCAGTTGCGGCTGCTTTAACGCACTTGTCCGATCCGGTCAGGACTGGCGTAACCGCACCGGATGAGGCAGGGTGTTCCCAGGATTTCATGATGTGCACTAGGCATCGACCTGGAGGGACGTGGGGATGTCGGTCCGACTGGTCACCGTCGACGCCGTAACGCTGACTCGTCTCGGCTACGCCGCCGCGGTCTCGGCGTACCCGGACATTTCTCTGGTGGGCCAGGCGACCAGCGCGGACGAAGCGGTGGAGCTGGTCAACGCGCTGTCGCCCAACGTCGTCGCGGTCGACACGCACCTGCCGGACGGCGACGGCGTTCAACTCGCCGTCAAACTACGCTCGGAGCACCCGCAGCTGGGCATCGTCCTGACCGGCCCGGCCGAGGACGACTACATCTTCCGGGCCCTCGAAGCCGGGCTGTCGGCGTTCCTGCCCCGCACCGCCACCGTCGAGCTGCTGATGTCGGCAGTACGCCACGCGGCGGTCGCCCCGGCCTCGTTCACCGCGCCCAACCTGGCCGCGGCCCTGGCCCGCCGGCGCGCCCGCGCCGCCGCACTCAGCCCGCGCGAGGAGGAGATCCTCCGGCACCTCAACACCGGCTCGTCGCTCGCCTCGATCGCGAGCCAGCTGCGGTTGACCGAGTCGACGGTGCGGACCTACGTCGCACGGCTCTACGACAAGCTGGGCGTGCACAACCGCGCGCAGGCGCTGATCGTGGCCGCGCAGCACGACCTGCTCTGACGTCGATCCGGTCGCCGTCCAAGACTGCCCGCGCAGGGGGTGCAAACCGGCCACCCAGTTGGCACTCTGCTCGGGTGCCCATTCCTAAGCGGCTGCGCTGGTGGTCGGTCCCGATCGCGTTGATTCCGTTGGCGGTCGTCCGGGCGGGTCTGCTCGCTGAGCCGGACACGTTCTGGCAGATCCGGGTCGGACTCGACATCTTGCGACAGGGCCGGATCCCCGACACCGATCCCTATTCGTGGAGCGCCTGGGGAACCGAATGGCATCCGAACTCATGGGCCTTCGACGTCCTGCTCGCCGAGGCGTACCGGTTCGGCGGTCTCGCCGCGGCCGCGCTGGCCGCCGCCGCGTTCATCCCCCTCACGGCCGGGGCGGTCGGGTTGCTGGCCCGACGATTGGGCGCCCGTCCAGGTGTCGTGACGCTGATCGTCCTGGTCACCTTCACACCCTTGCTCGTCTGGTTCTCGGCCCGCCCCCAAATGGTCGACTACGCCGTCGTGCCATTTCTCCTGGTCCTGCTAGACGTGGCGATGAAGGGCGAGCGTCGCGCGGCTCGCGTGAGCGCGGTGGCGGGGATCCTAGTGGTGCAGGTCGTCTGGGTGAACCTGCATCTCGTGGCGCCCCTCGGTATCGCCGTCCTCGCACTGGCCGCCGTCGGACATCTGATCACCTCGCCCAGGAAGCGGCGGGCCGGCTGGATCGGCGCCGCCGCCGTGGCCGCCGCCATGGTCGGGACGCTCGCCAGCCCGTTCGGGTGGACGGTGGTCACGATCGCGGGCGACGTCCACGACAGCTCATCGGTCATCGTCGAGTGGGGGCACTTCACCTTCTCCAAACCGGTCGGCGACCTGCTCCTGGCGATGTGCCTGCTCGGACTGTTCGGAAGCTGGCGGATGCGCCGACCCGACCTCCTGCTGCCGCTGGGTCTGCTGACCGCTGCCGGTCTCTACGCCATCCGCATGCTTCCGGTTGCAGCCGTCGTGGCGGCAGCAGTGCTGGCCGCCTGGACGTCGGCGTCGCCACGTCGATCGGCCTACTTCGACTCTCGCCGCGCGCTGATCCGGTTCGCGGTCGTGGCGCTGGTCCTCGCCGAGACGGTCGTCGGCGTGGTGAAAGGGACGCCGGGACAGGCCAGGTATCCGATCGCCCTGGTCAGACAGATCCCCGCCGGATGCAGGTTGTTCAACGGCTACACCCTAGGCGGACTCGTCATCCTGTTCCGTCCCGACGTCAAGGTCAGCCAGGACTCGCGCAGCGACCTTTACGGGCGCGACGCGCTGATCTCCGCGAACGAGACGGAGTTCGGCACCCACGGCGCTGACGACCTCGACCGAGCTCAGGTGACCTGCGCTCTTATCACCCCGGGAAGCGCCCTTTCCAAGCAGCTGCAGGCCCGCGGAGATTGGCGTGAAGTCGGAGGTGATCCGACCGGGGTGTTGTACGCACGAACCAGCACGGCTAGCGGAACGACTCCATGATCCGAATGGCACCGGGGCCGATGACCACCACGAACAACGCCGGCAGAAGGCAGAAGACCAGGGGGAAGACCACTTTCACGGGAACCTTCGCCGCCGCGGCCTCGGCGTTCTGACGCCGCTTCACGCGCATCTCGCGCGACTGTTCCCGCAGGACGTCCGCGATTGGAATACCGAGCTCAGTCGCTTGCAGGAGGGAGGTGGCGATCGACCGGAGTTCGATAACGGTGGTCCGCTCGCTCAACGCCCGGAGCGCATCCGCCCGCCGCTGACCCATCTGCATCTCGTGCAGCATGCGAGCGAACTCCCGGGCGACCGCACCCGGCATGGTGGACGCCACCTGGGCGATCGCCGCCTCGAATCCGAGACCGGCCTCCACCGAAAGCGTCAGGAGGTCCATCGCGTCGGGCAACTGCAGGCGGATCTCCATCTGCCGCCGCAGACCTGCGTTGTAGAGCAGGACGATCGGCAGCCAGAACCCGGCCGCGCCAGCGACGATCGTCCAGAGAATCAAGCCGAACAGCGAGCGTCCACCGCCCAGCGCCAGCAGGAAACCGACAACGGCGAAGACGAGTAGTCCGATGCCCTGCATCTCCATGACCCGCTCCGGCGGCCATGCCGGCGGGTTGCCGGCGTAGTCGAGCCACCGCTGGATCTTGGCCGTGACGCCCTTGGGAGTGAAGGTACGGCCCAATCCGGCCAGTCGCTGGGCCGCCGGAGCGACCGCTCGATCACGAATACTCTCTTCGGCGGGAGAGGAGCTGCCGGGGGCGTACACCTGATCGATGGAGGCCAAGGCTTTCGCGACACCGGTGCGGCCGACCCCGGCCGAGATCAGCGTGATGGCGCCGACACAGATGGCGAGGAAGATCGCGCCCAGGCCCACGAATGCGAAGACCATGCTGCTCATCTCAGACCTCCACCTTGACGACCTTGAGCATCCAAATCGTTCCGACGATCAGTTCGACCAACCCGATGAAGATGAGCACGAGGCCGACCGGACTGGCGATCAACGGCGTGAGGTATTGAGCTCGAACGACGATCAGATAGCCCAGAACAGCGACCGGCAACGCGATGAGCACATACGCCGACAGCCGACCTTCCGCGGACAATGCCTGGACCTGACGGTGCAGCATCGCCCGTTCCCGCATCGTGCCGACCGTCGTGGCGAGGACCTGGGCGAGGTTGCCGCCGATCTCCCGCTGTACCCGGATCGCGACGACGACGAAGGCCAGATCCTTGCTCTTCATTCGCGCCGCCACCCGGTCCAACGCGTCCTCGATGTTGGCGCCGAGACGAGTTTCGCCCAGCGCCCGGCCGAATTCCGTGGAGATCGGGTCACCCATCTCCCGCAGCATCGCGTCCAGCGACTGCGTCAGAGAGAAGCCCGAGCGCAGTGAACCGATCACCAACTGCAACGCGTCGGGCAGCTGAGAGACGAAGGCCGACAGCCGCCGAGCCGCGCGTACGCGGTGGTAGGCAGCGGTGCTACCCCACCCGAGAATCAAGCCCAGCAGGAAACCCAGCGGCCATGGCGAGATCACCAACGCCAGCAGCAGCGCAGCGACAAGAAGCACAGCCAACCGCAACAACAGCCACTCATGCGGCCGCAGCCGCATGCCGGCCCGATCGAGCTGGCGGGCCAATCGACCCTCGGCGTTGGCCTGCTTCATGAGTTGCTCGGACATCTGCAGCGCCGCCTGCGCGATCGCGCTCTCGTTTTCCGGCCGCGGCGGCTGGGACCGCCGCGGGTTGGCTTCGAATTGCTGAACCTGGGCCAGCCGTCGACGCCGCTCGGCCGACCCCAGGAGGGGGCCGGTCAGCAGAACGCCGAGACCTAGGAGGCCGATGAAGATCACGACGATGAGGCCGTATTGCACCCAGACGGGAGTGCCCGTCGCGATCGTGCCAACCAAGGGGGTGGCGACGCGCGTATCCGGCACAAAGGTCAGATTCAGATCGGTGGCCACCGTCGACCCGGCGACCTTGGCCTCCACCACGAGCCGGCCCGCTTGGCCGAGCTTCTGCCGAGGCACCGTGACCCGGACGAGTAGTTGCACCGAGAACGCCCCCGCTGCCTGGGCGAATACGCCACGCAAGGCGTCGCCGTCGCCGGCTTTGTACGCCTTGCCCTTGCCTGCGGCCGCGAGGGTGGCCAAGGCGCTCGCCTCGGCCTCCTTGGTCTTGAAGGCGATTGTGTCAGTCGGAATCGCAGCGACCGCCTGCTCGGCGTTCTGCATCGTCTTGGTGGACGCGGTGTCGGCGCCGTCGGAGAGGACCACCATCCGACGGTCGGCGATGTCCGGGCCGAACAGCCCCGCTCCAGATACGACGGCGTCGTACAGGGCGGTCTCACCGGCCGCTCGGAGTCCGAGAACCGCCGTTCTTACCCGCTCACGATCACTGGTGGGCCGCAGGGCAACGACAGAGGGCGCTCCCGCTGTCACCACACCGACCTGAACGTCCGAGGGCAAGGCGGAGAGGAACGCGATGACGGCCGATTTGGCGCCGTCGAGTGAGGCCCCCGCCATCGAGCCCGACGTGTCCAGCACCAGCACGACGCCGCGTTTCACGGCCCGTCCTTGGCCGCTTTGCGAGATCTGCTGAGCGGTCAACGAGGTGGGTTCGCCGTCGATCGTCGCTGTGAGCGAGCCGGCATCCAGGACCTGTGCGGCCGGAAGGTCGGTTCCGGACAGGTAGAACTCCACCAGACCGGGCTCTTGGCGTACCGACGAGGCGGTCAGGCGAGGATCGGCCGAGGCTTGAGCGGGCGGCCAGGCAAGGGTCAGGACCACCAGCAGGCTGGTGATCATCAGCGCGCGCGGCTTCACACGTGGCTCCCCACCCGGCCGAAGAGCTCCGGCGACACCGACACTCCGTTGTCCGCCAAGGTGTCGATGAACTTGGGCCGGAGTCCCGTGCTGATCAACTGCCCGTTGTGCCGACCGTATTGATCGGTCCCGGCACGGTAGTCGAAGACGAACAGATCCTGCATCGTCACCACGTCACCCTCCATTCCGGTGACCTCCGTGATGTGGGTGATCCGCCGCGTGCCGTCGCGAAGCCGGCTCAGATGGACGACCACGTCGACCGCAGCGGCGATCTGCTCCCGAATGGCGCGGATCGGCAGGTCCATTCCCGCCATCAACACCATGGTCTCGAGGCGTGCGACCGAGTCTCGCGGCGAGTTCGCGTGCACCGTCGTCAGCGAACCGTCGTGGCCGGTGTTCATGGCCTGCAACATGTCGAGCGCGGCGCCGTCGCGAACCTCACCGACGACGATGCGGTCCGGACGCATACGCAGGGCGTTGCGGACGAGGTCGCGGATTGTGATCTCGCCGCGGCCCTCGATGTTGGGCGGACGCGACTCCATCCGCAGGACGTGCTCCTGAGCCAGCCGGAGCTCAGCAGAGTCCTCGATGGTGATGATCCGCTCGTCGGCGGGGAGGAAGGACGAGATCACGTTGAGAAGCGTGGTCTTACCGGTGCCGGTACCTCCCGAGACGACGACGTCGAGACGCCCCTGGACGCACGCCCGCAACAGGTCGGCGGTCTGCTTGGTGAGGGTGCCGAAGCGGATGAGGTCGTCGACGACGTACGGCTCGGTGGAGAACTTTCGGATCGTGAGCGCGGCCCCGTCCAGCGCGACCGGCGGAACCACGGCGTTGACCCGGGATCCGTCGGGCAGCCGGGCGTCGACCATCGGACTCGATTCGTCCACGCGCCGACCCACCCGCGAGACGATCCGATCGATGACGCGGCGAAGATGTTGTTCGTCCATGAATGCGACGTCGGCCTCGTGGATGTGACCGTAGCGCTCGACGTAGATGCGATCCCACGCATTGACCATGATCTCGGTGACCTCCGGATCCCGGAGCATCGGCTCGATCGGCCCGTGCCCCAGGATCTCATCGAGGATCTGCCGCATGGCGGTCGCGCGATCGCCCGCTGTCAGCGCGGTCTCTTCGCGCGACAGCACCTCCGGGAGCGCCTCGCGTACGCGCCGCGCCAGTTCCTCGTCATCCGCCGACACCTCGTAGAGCTGCGGTCCGAGCAGCTCGAGGAGGGCCTCGTGCGCCCGGCGCCGCACGGCGGCCAATGGGTCGTACGCACGTCGATGGTTTCGTCGCGAGTTCATGACGGTGGAGGAGACCGGAACGGCGGACACCGGGTGGGCCGTTCCCGCACCGGGTTCCCCGACAGCGGCGAGTCGCTCTTGGAGTACGCCGGCGCTGCTGACGCCGACCGCCCGCTGTCCGAGCCGATCCTGGAGACTCATGACGCTTTACCTCGTCCCTTTGCTGAACAGTCCACGCCTGGGCTTGGGCGCGGCGGTGGCGTTGATGAAGCGCTTGGTGGCGAGTTCCCGGATGGCCAGCGATACGGGATGGCTCGTGTGGGAGACACACAGCGGGACGCCCGCGTTCGCGGAGAGCGGTACGTCCCGGCTGGAGGGAATGTGCGCGCCGATCGGAACCCGGACGACCTTCTCGATGTCCGAATGCGACAGACCGACCTTGGAGTCGGCGCGGTTGAGGACGACGGTTCGCGCCTCCCGGCGATAATCCAGCAGGTCGAACATGTCCAAGGTCACCCTGGTGTTCTTCAGAGCGGGGATCTCGGGCGTCGTGATGAGCAGGTAATGATGGGTAGCGTCGAGCGCCGCGAGCATCTGCTCGGTGAACCCGCTAGCTGTGTCGATCACGACGTAGTCGAAGGAGTCGCGAGCCAGCTGGATCAGGTCGCTGATCAACGGCCGGCCGATTTCCTCGGCCAGCGCCGGCTGCACCGGCGCCAACATCACGTCGAGACCGGTGCGGTAGGGCGTCAACAGCGTCCGGAACCCGATTTCGTCGATCCGATCCGCCACCGGGATCGCGTCGGCGATCGTCTTCTCCGGCGGCAACTGAGTGAGAATCGCGATGTCACCGAAGGCCAGATTGAGGTCCATGAGGCAGACCTTTTTCTGACCGCTGTCAGCCAGCGCCACCGCCAGGTTCAGGGCGACCGTCGTCTTACCGACGCCGCCCTTCGCCGAGAACACCGTGATCACCTGGCCGCCTATCGGCTCCCCGGGTGCCGGAGCGCCGCTCGTCGGCACGGGCTGGCCGTTGATCCGTGGCTTCGAGGCCAATTGCCGGGACACGTCGAGGGAACGTGCGCACGAGGCCAGGATGGCCGCCTGATCGTTGGAGTCGACGACCTCCCGCACACCCGCCCGCAACGCCTCCGCCATGACGTTGACGTCCAGGAACTGCCGGAGCAGCACCACGCCGAGTTCCGGGCGACGGACTCGGCACTGCTGGGCGAAGCCGACCGCCTCGGCGAGCGGCGTACTGGGGCCGAGCACCACCAGAAGCTCACCGCGATCCGCATTGACCAACTCCACGAGTTCATCCGCCGTCGAGACGGTCGTGGTGTCTTCGCCGAGCAGGGCGACGAGCGTCTGTGCCTGCTGCTGCCACTGTTCGTAAAGGATGGTCATCCCGGTGCCCTTCGCGCTGTCCATGATGTTGCTGGAAAGGGTCACCTGGTCGGGTTACCGTTGTCTATCACTGCGCCGACCTGAACCTCGGAAGAATCCGTCAGCAGGGCGAGCGTCAGCTTGCATTCCATGTCCGTGGCGTGGACGAACTTGGTGGCGTCCTCCTGGGTGGCCGAGATGGTCACGATGAGGGTCACCTTGCCGGTGGCGTCCATCTTGGCGCGCTGCTCCGCCGTCTGGGTCGAGGTCTGCCCGCCTTCGCCGTACGCGCCGACCGCGAGGACCTCCATCCGTGGAAGCAGGACTCCAGTCGCGAAACGATCCTCGTCGTACTTCTTCTTGAAGTTCGGGTCGAGAATGCGGCACGTCGTGAACACCGCGATGGTGGAGCCTGGCCGTACGAACCCGCCGACCTCGCGCTCGACCTCGAACTTCCCGCTGATCGCGATCATCTTCTCCGGAACGGCGATGCCACCGGACAGTTTGGTGGCCTGGCCGAACATGCCGCGCAGCAGCAGCTGCCGAGGCTGGACGTCCGCCGTGACGACGAGCTTGTCGAGGTCGACGGAGATGTCCTGCATGACGTCCTCGGGCAGCGAGGACTTCGGCATCACGACGTCCTCGGTGAGATCCTTGTCCCTGATGCTGGCACCGGTCGTCCCGGCAGGGATTCGAGCCTTGGCGACTCGGACGTGAATCGCCTCCTGGCCGGCCTGCACCGTGTTCTTCGTGGCTACGAGGTACGCGAAGACCGCAGCCGTGCCGACCACGGCGAGGACGATCGCGACGAGGACGCCAATGATCCGGCGAGTCATGTGTGCGCTTCCAATCTCTGGTGTTCAGCCGACGGTCTTGATGATGCTGGCGCCGAAGGAAGGCACGCTCCCGAACTCCCCGTTCCAGTCCTCGAGTGAGGTGATCGCGCGCGTGAAGTAGCCCATGAGGCACTTCTCGTTCTGCGGGCATTCGGCTTGGGTGAGCGTGGACTCGGCTCGTCCGATGTTCGTGAGGTCGTAACCGGTGATCACGAACGCGGCGATGCCGTCCAGCTGGTATTGGCCGTTGTTGCCGGTCCCACTCGCGAGAGAGAAGATCGGGATGCCGATCGGCGTTCGGTTCGCCCGCGCGCTTGCGAAAAAGTCCCGGCAGATCTGGGTGTTGTCGGCGGCGTTACCCGGCTTGGGGTAATACAGCTGCGAGAGCAGCGTCATGCAGGTGCCGTCCTGAGCGTCGGTGAAGCCGAAGTCGCCCGGAAGGTCCCATCCCGACGGCCCGTGCGAGCAGTTTCCGTTGTAGCCGCCGTTGTTCCCGCCGCCGTTGTTCCCGCCGCTGTTGCCGTTGCCGCTCTGGATGATCAGCGTCTTCTCATACGAGTCGTCGGGAATCGCCGGCGGCGCGGGAGCCAAGTCGGTGCCATCGCCGGTCGACGCGTTGAACTCCGCCGTGCAGAAAGTGACGGCGACGCCGGACAAGGGAGTTCCCCAGGCAACCCGAGCGCAGGCGCCGACCGTGGCGCCCTTCGATCCGGTCAGCGACTGCGCGAAGGAGTACGGGAGGATGTATCGGTCGGAGGCGGTGTCGCGCTCGGTGCTCGTGTGGACTTGGACCCACCCACGGCTGTTGGCGGGAATTTCACCGATGCAGTCCGTCAGGTTATCCGGGTAGAGCCCCGGGACGCAGTCCGGCAACAGGTTGGTCGAGCTGACACCGGGTGCGCTGCCGCAGATTTCAGTGACGTCGGTTCGGTTGTCGAGGGCGTTCCCGTTGCCGTACTTCGTGGCCAGTGCGCCGTTGTCGGCACAATCGATGGTCTGTCGGGCACAAGCGAGCGAGACCGCGGTCGCCACGCCGTCTGCGCCGGACTGGAGTTCCTCTCGCTCGGCGTAGAGCTGACCGACGTCTACCGCGAGCGCGGTCATGCCGAGGAGAACCCCGCTAGCCAGCAGGATGCCGACGGTGACCGCGACGCCGCCCTCGTCAGCGCGTCGTCCGAAGAGCCTGAACCTCTTGCTCACGCGCGACACGGCATGACTCCCTTGCCCTTGACCGTGATCGAAGCGCCCCACGAACCAGCGCCGAACATTCCGGCCAGGTCGCCGACGGGCGTGATCCAGTCGAACGTGTAGGTGGTGTGGACGGTCGCGTCCTCGTTCGCCGTAAGTGGGGGATCGCAGAAGGTACTGCTCGCCTGGTCGACACCGATCGCGCTGTCGACCGCCTGGACCCGCCCCACGGCGGCGCTACGCCGCTGGGCACCCGTGCCGGCGAAGACGGTCGCGGCTCTAGCGCCTTCTCGAGCGGCCTCCGTCGTCTTGATCTGCGCGTTGAGCAGTCGGCCGAAGTCGATGATGCCGAAAACCAGCAGAAGGAGCATCGGCAACACCAGTGCGAACTCGACAGCGGACGCGCCGCGGTCGCACCGCCGGCCGGCCCTCACGTCTCGGCGGCTCTTGGAACGGATCATGGAAAGAGGCCCTTTGCTGTCGTGAAGAACTCGAGAACCTTCGTTCCCAGCAGGAAGACGGAGGTCGCGATGACCGCGGCGACGAGCGACGCGATGATCGCGTACTCGACGGCGGTCGCGCCTTCGTCCGTCGCCGACGCCGCCGTAGCCCTGCGCCAGTCCGCCATGCGCTCGTTCACCCTTCCAACCGACTCGGCCGAGCAAGCGCTGCACGGGGATACCACCCCATGCAGCGCAGCGAAGACATCTGGCTCAGGACTTGACCGCGTTGTACACGGTGTTGAACGCCTGCTGGATCTCGGTGCCGAGCAGCCCGACCACAGCGACGATGACGGCGGCGATGAGGGCGATGATCAGGCCGTACTCGACGGCGGTCGCGCCCTCGTCGCGGCGCGTGTACAGCTTGGTGATGAGCTTCTTCATTGGGAGCACCCCTTAAACCCACCGGATCGGGAGTGCCCCGACCGGTCACTGTGGAGACTTCGCCGGCACCTCGCCGACTGCCACGGAGCTTGCGCTCTCCCTGACTCATCCGTCAGTCCGTCGTCTCGTTATGGCCCGGCTCCGCACAGTGAGAGGCGGACGACGGAATGGAGGACGGCATGTCGTACGTCACATCGGCCGATCATCTGAGGAAACGTTTCCGTCGAGGCCCCTAAACCACCGCATAAGCGGATGAAAAGGGGAGCCACGATGAACGTGTCAAGGGTCGGCTCGGAGCCGGAGTCGGCTTGACGACAGCGCTCCCACAAATGGGCGTACCTGCGCAAACGGACGACAGTTCGGCAGCCGTCTCGGGCGGCCGGGATTCCCCGACCGGTCAGGTCGCGTCTCCGTCCGGTACGCGAGGTCGGCCGAGCCGTCGGCTCAGGACGCCTGATACGCCGCGAGGACCACGGCGACGAGCCAGCCGATCAGCAATGCCGGGCCGAACGGCGATCGTGCTTTGCGGCCTCGGCGGATCAGGGCGATCACTGCGAACGGCCCGTTCACGAGGAACGGCAGGATCGCGCCGAACACCACGGCCGGCCAGCCGAAGTAGCCGAGCACCAAGCCCAGTACGCCCGCCAGTTTGACGTCGCCGAGTCCCATCGGAGCGCCGGGCAGCAGCGCGAAGACCAGGTACGCCAGGAGCAGTGCCACGCCGCCCAGCCAGCCCCGGGCGTACTCGGGCCAGGTGCCGGTGCTGAGAGCGTGCAGCGTGAGGAGCACGGCGGTGCCGACGAAGGTGGTGAGCATGAGGGGATCGGGCAGCCGTTGGACCTTCAGGTCGATCACCGACATCAGGAGGCCTAGGCCCGCCAGGTAGAGGCAGGCGAGCAGCAGGAGCGAGGCCGGCATTGCCCAGGCGAGGAGGGCGAAGGCGGTCGCGCCCGCGATGGCGGTCCACACTGGATGGACGGCCGATGCCGTGTCGCATCCGGCGCACCGATGCTTCAGGCGTACCCAGGTGGTGATGCCGGAGCCGCACGTGGCGCAGGCGGCGAGCGGCGGCTCTCCCCAGGCGACGCTGAACCGGTACGCGGGCCAGGCGGTGAGCAGACCGACGATGCCGCCGGCGAACCCGCTCAGCACGACCGAGGTGGAGGACACGGCGGCACGATACTGTCTGCGCGACGGCGTGCCTAGGGCCTGTCTCTCGGGTCGTTCGCGGCCGTTGGCGGGCCCAGACTCACGAGATCCGAGAGACAGGCCCTTGGGAGGAGGAACGGCCGTGAACGGTCCGAACCGGCCGCTGATGATCGTGGCGGTGGTTCTCGCGGCGCTGGGAGCGGCCGCGCTCGTGGTGGTGGCACTGACGCCGGACGACGAACCGGTCCCACCGATCGCCGCCACCGGTACGCACGCCGTCACGGCCGGAGCGGTCGGCGCGAGATTCGCCCGAGCGGGGGACTGTCTGATCAACGACGGGACGGAGGCCGAGCCCGTCCTGCGTCTGGTGAGCTGCGGCGCCGGGGCGTATACCGTCCTCGCCCGGTTCGAGGGAGTGACCGACGCGGATCGGGTCTGCGCCCAGGTTCAGGGGTACGAGTACAACTACTCCTACGACAGCCCGCTCGACACGGAGCTGGACTTCGTGTTGTGCCTGCGTCCCGTGTGAGCTGGAAGCCGCGCGCGACTGCCCGAATTGGGGCAAGATAGCACCATGGCACCCGTACGCGGCATCGCCCGAGCCCTGCTGGGCGGAGTCTTCATCTTCTCCGGCGCGAAGGCGGTCTTGCGGCCGGAGCGATTCGTGCAGCGGGCTCGCCCGGTGACCGACCGGGTGACGCCACTGCTCAACAAGGTCGACGAGCGGATCCCCGCCAGTGCGGAGACGCTCGTCCGGGTCAACGGCGCCGCGCAGGTGACCGGCGGCCTTCTGCTGGCCTCGGGCACCGCCCCTCGGCCGGCCGCGGCGCTGCTCGCCGGGACGTTGATCCCGACGACGGTGGCCGCTCATCCGTTCTGGGCGGCTCAGACCAAGGCCCAGTACGACACGGACGTCGTGCAGTTCGCCAAGAACCTGGCGATCTTCGGCGGCCTGCTGTTGGCCG
This sequence comes from Hamadaea sp., assembly GCA_013361475.1. GTDB lineage: Bacteria > Actinomycetota > Actinomycetes > Mycobacteriales > Micromonosporaceae > Hamadaea. The sequence continues at coordinate 598 of JABFYB010000670.1, read as the reverse complement.
CGGTCGACACCGCCGGGTCGCCCAGCGTCGGCTGGCGGGTCCGGCACTATTTGGACAGCCGCAGGTCCGACGACTGACGGGCACGACAAGGCCGCCATAACCATCGATGAGTGGCGGGAATCACCTTATCCGGCCAGGCCCCGTTAACCAGCTAGAAATGTCGCTAAACGGCGTGGGATCGGACACAGGCTGATAACGCGGGAGGTACGGGAGTGGCTCGGGGTTTTAGGCTGCTCTACGGACCTGGGAAGAATGTGCCATCACCGGACGGGAGAGCCGCCGCCATGCCTACCGGCCTGCGCGACCGCCTCCGCCTGTTCCAGGGCCACCGGAGCTTGATCCCGGACCGCCGGAGTCTTTCGGCGCGCCATGTCACGGGGACGCTCGTTCGACTCGGCATCGTCGCCGCCGTCTGGGTGGCGGCCTGGTACGCGGTGCAGGAGTTCGGACGGCCGTATGTGTTCTTCGATCTGAAGATCTATCACGGCGCGGTGGCCTTCTGGGCCGACGGCGGAAGCCTGTACGACTACCTCGACCCCGACGTGCCGCTCGGCTTCACGTATCCGCCGTTCGCGGCGCTCGTGATGCTGCCCATGGG
>JABFYB010000242.1 GCA_013361475.1 Hamadaea sp. | reverse complement strand
CCGGAACTCCAGCAGATTCGTCACACTCGCCGGTACGCGTACCCGATCGATCCAAGGCTCGTAACCCGCGATCAGCTCGGCGCGCGTCCCGTGGGCCGTGACCCCCGCCGGTCGCGTATGCGGCACGGACATGGGAATGGCGTGGATGCCGACGGTCACGCGGACGGTGAGCCGCCGGATGAGCATGGTCAGCGCGGCGATGAACCGCTCCCACTGCATGTCCGGCTCCGGGCCGGTGAGCAGGAGAAACGGGGTGCCGTCGTGGTCGCGCAGGGCATGCAGCTCCAACCGGGGGTCGTCGTAGGACTCCCAGTGGTCGGCGGCGAAGTCCATCAACGGGCGACGCGCCCGATAGTCGAGCAGCTGGTCGATGTCGAACGAGGCGACCACCGACTGGCCGGGCAGCGCCGGCTCCAGGACGTCCAGCAGATGCTCACGGGCCAGCCGACCGGCCCCGCCGGCGTCGATGAACCCGCTCAGGGCGTGCAACAGCACCGGACGCCCGAGATCGGCCGCCTCCGGGCCGGTCAACTCCGGCGCCAGCTCGAAGAGTTCCTGCGGGTCTCGCACAGTCGTAAACCTCTCACGGTCCGCACACGTACAAAGCGCACAACGCGTGCGCTTCGTGATCCATTCCCGCCGAGGAGCGCTCGCACGATCCTCCCGGAGTGTGGTCGATACCCATCACACTCCGGGAATCCCATCACATCCGGTGGCGGAGGTCCGCGACGACCTTTCGCGCGACCGTCGGCGTGGCCGCGGCGCCCACCCGGACCAGCACCGCGACGTACAGCTCTTGGGCTGGAGCCGCCGGCGTCAGCACGCCCGGCGGAGCGCTCCAGACGTGTTCCATCCCCTCGCCGGTTTCGCTGTGGGCGTACCAGGTCGAGGGGTCGCCCGGCGTCAACGACTCGGGCAGGTAGTCCGGGCGCAAGGCCACCCGGCGCACCGGTGAACAGTCCGGATCGCAAGCGGCGATGAGCACCTGTATCCGGTCGTCATCGCAGGTCCAGGCGTACGCCCGGCCGCTGCCCGCGCCCGGCGCCTCCAGGACGGTGCACTCGCCCGGCCAGCTAGCCGGGACCGCGAAGACGATCGGCAGCCCAGGCACGATCAGCACCCGGGCGTCGCCGGGCGGCTGCGCGGTCGGCGTGGGCGACCGCTCTGCGAAGAAGGGCGGCACCGCAGCCGGCGGCATCCCCGGCCGATCCGCGGCACGGTCCGCCACAGCGGTCTGCGCTCGCACGTAGGGTCGCGCCGCCCAACCGCCGAGGGCGTACCCGGCCACCGCCGGGACGAGCACCAGCAGGACCAGGGGAACCGCCGTCCACTGGCCCCAACGGCGCAACGCGGCCCGGCGATCGACGACCGCCTGCCAAGCGGGCGGCTCGGGATGCCCCGGGATCGGGTCGTCCCCCGGCGGCCGCCACGTCAGCACACGCTGCCACACGCGGCGATCACCTCCTGGAGCACCGTCCGCGCGGCCTCCCGCCGGGACTGCACAGTCGCGTACGCACTGTGGAAGGTCGCGCCGACGACCGTCGCGCCGAGCCTCGCGTACACGTTGATCCCGTCGTCAGCGAAGCTGAACTCCCACGTCTCGTCGCCGATCAAGGGCACCGAGCGCACCCGCTCGCAGTTGAGGCAGGTGGCGAAAATCGCCGAGGCGTGCGCGCGGGACACCGGCGAACGGCCGTCCTGCCGGCCGAACGTGGCGACGAACACGTCGATCGAACTACGCGGACCCGAGTAGGCGCAAGCCCTGACCGCGGTCGCGGTCGTCGTCGTCTCGACACCGCGATCCGGAGCGCCGGCCCCGGGTACCAGCGTCGCGACGGTCTGCGGTCGCAACAGCGAACAGACGTCGACATCGAGGACGCGCCCCGGCGTATCGGCCCGCTCCAGCCGCCAGGCGAACATCACCAGCAGGAGCACTCCTCCGATGCCGGCGGCGATCCACAGGCGGAGGCGGATCTCACGCGGCATGCCCGGCAGCGTATCGCCCGTGCTCAACGGTCGGTCGCCTTCGGATGACCGGTGCCGGCGTGCTTGAGCCAGCACGTCCGGGTGTCATGGTCCACGACGTACCAGATCCGGCCGCCGCCGGTCACCTCGTACTGCCACTGCTGATCGTGTACTCGTCTCTCGTCGGGGGTGGAGCCGCCCGGTCACCGCGCTTCGGGCTCATGGAGCATCGGGCAGCGGCACCGTGCCGAAGTCGCCGCTCGTCTGGTCTCGGAGGATCGCGAACAGCTCAGGATCGGAGTACGCCTCCGCCGTATTCCGCCAGGCCGTGAGAACCACGGAGACGGAAGCCATGTTGCCGAGATCCGAGGCGGCGGCGGCGACGGCGACGAACTCCTTCGCGAACTCGCCGACCGCCTCCACCGGCAGGAACTGAACCCAGGGCAGCACTCTCGGAAGCAAGTCGGCGAGCAGATGCGGGTCGTTACGCGCGATCTCGGAGAGAAGCCGAGTCGTCAAGTCGACGACCTCCCCTTCACGCTCGGCTCGGTCGGCGGACATGAGGACGAGGTCGTCGGCGTCGCGGCGGCGCAATCGCAAGGCACGCGTTCGCAGCAATCGCTCTGCTGTGCGGGTCGGTTCGCGGAGGAGCTCGGAGAACGGTACGGACTCCAACGGCATAGTCGTCATACTTCAAGAGTAGTTCAGAAGTTGCCGGCGGCACGAGCCTAGCCGGTGATCAGGGTCAATTCCATGCTGCCATGACGACATGGAATTGACCCTGATCATGAAAGTGCATGAGCGCACGCTGATCAAGCGAGGCGCGAGTGTGCGATGGCCGTGGCGGCCTCCCGCGGCGTCACACCCAGCGCGGAGGAACGCGCGAGCGTTTCGCGGGTCAGCGTCCCGAGCACGGCGGAGATCTTGGCGTACGCCGAGTCGGCGGTCGGCGCGATGTCGCCGAAGAGCGTCCACCACCACCAGGCGTTGGTGGCGACGTTCGCCACGAAGTCGGGCACCACGACGACGCCGCGGGCGTGTAGCAGCGCTTCGGCGGCGGGGGTGGTGGCGACGTTGGCCGCCTCTACGACCAGCCGTGCTCGCACAGTCGGCGCGGTGTCCGAGGTGAGGGCGTACGAGACCGCGGCGGGCACGAGGAGGTCGCAGGGCACGTCGAGCCAGGAGTCCGACGAGACGGCGTCGCCGGGCGCGAGCTGGGACCGGTCGATCCGGCCGAAGCCGTCGCGGTGACGCAGCAGGTGCTCCACGTCGAGGCCGGCGGGGTTCACCACGAGCCCGTCCGCGTCGGCGATCCCGACGACGCGTACGCCGGCCCGGGCGAGGTAGCGGGCGGTGGCCCCGCCCATCGAGCCGAAGCCTTGAATCACCGCGCGCGAACCGGCCGCGGAAGCGCCCAGCGCCGTGAGTGCGCAGGTCGCGACGCCGTAGCCGCCGACGAGGTCGGCCAGGCTGATCCCGTCGACGTCGACGGCGAAGCCCGCCTTGACCTGCGCCAGGCCGGCTTCGGGGTCGGGCAGGAGCCGGAGGACGGCTTCGATCGTGGACCGCAGCCCGATCTCGCCGGCCAGCTCGTCCAGCACGTCTTGGCGTACGCCGAGGTCTTCGCCGGTGGACCAGACCGTTTCGAGCAGCGGCCGCATCGCCTGGAGGTAACGGCGCAGGACACCCCGCGCGTCCGGGTGGTGCGGCGAGCAGTCGATGCCGCCTTTGCCGCCGCCGAACGGCTGGTAGCGGTCGCCGGGGACGCGGACGACGGCTTCCTTGAGGGTCATCCCCCGGGCCAGGTCGCGCACCTCGTCGAGGGTGCAGCCCGCGCGCATGCGCAGGCCGCCGCTGGACACGCCTTGCCGC
>JABFYB010000519.1 GCA_013361475.1 Hamadaea sp. | reverse complement strand
GCACGATCAACCCCCGAGGCCGGCGAGCGCAGTTCGCGGCCGACGAAGTGCCCGCCCACCGGCGGCTCAGCGAGGTGCTCGACCGCTCGCCGGACTGGGACGCGGAGTACGAAGCCGATCTGCAGGACCTGTTGTCGCTCGTCCGGCTGCGCTGGGGCGGATAGCCGGATCGCCTGCGATTACCGGACATTCTCCGGACAACTGTCTGTCGTTTGAGGACTGCGCCACGGAGCGGCCGGGCCGTAGAGTGTCCACATGGGCAGCCCCGAGCCGATCGCGCTGGAGCCGTACCCGATCAAGATCGAGTTTGCTCGACGGGCCGGTGTGCAGGACGTGACGGTGACACCCGTGGACATCGTCCGCCGCTCCGGGGTCGCCGTCGGTGAGGCGATGAGCCTCGTCCGGCAGATGGCCGAGAACGTGCGGCAGACCGTGCACGACATGGTCGAGCGTCCGTCCGAAGTGGAGATCAGCTTCGGGATCAAGTTCGACTCCGAGGCCGGGGCGTTGGTGGCCAAGGCGGGCGTGGAGGCCGCCTTGAACGTCACTCTGCGGTGGTCGGCGGAGCGTCCGGCGTGAACCCCGACGGCGATCTGCGGGTCATCCATCAGGACCTGATGCAGTTCACCGTCAAGATCCGGCATCCGAGGACCGCGGCCGTGCTCGGCACCGGCGTACTCGTCTCGGCTGACGGCATCATCGTGACCTGCGTCCATGTGCTGACGGCGCACGGCATCGATCCGGCCGATCCGCTGACCGTCGTCGACGTGTACTTCCCGGCCCGCGACGACCGTCCCGCCCATGTCGACCTCGCCCGGGTCGCCTGGATCTCCGACGGCGATCACTCCGACGACCTCCTGTGCTTACGGACCGAGCGGCCAGTGCCGGTGCCGGCCGACCGGGTCGCCGTCCTGGGCACCTCCGAGTTGTCCCGGGACCATCGGTTCCAGAGCTTCGGCTACCGTCCGCTGGGCCGATACCCCGGCGGACTCGCCGAGGGCCGGATCCTCGGCCGCGTGGTCCCACCGGAGACGCTCCGGTTGTACGCCGATCCGGTGCAACTGAAGTCCTCCGACATCAGCGCCGGCATGAGCGGCGCGGCCGTGCTCGACCTCGATCGCAACCTCGTCGTCGGGCTCGTCGCCCAGGCGTATTACGCGGAGGAGACGGGCAAGGACCGCGACACCGCATGGGCGGTCGACGCCAAGGTGATCGGATTCACCGGGCTCGAGGTGCCGCTGCGTACCGAAGCGCTGCATCTTCAGCACGCCGAACGGCCGCGCTACAACCAAGCGTTCGCCCGGCGGGCGGTGCCCGCGCCCGGTCACCGGCTCGACGACGCCCCCGCGCCGCTCGAGGACTGGGTCGGCCGGCGTACGCAGCTCGAAGACCTCGACGGGGCGGCCCACGACGAGCGCCGCCAGGTGATCGGCGTCATCGGGCTGGGCGGGGAAGGCAAGAGCAGCCTCGTCCGCCGCTGGGTCGACGCGCATCTGGAGGAGGACGACGAGCAGGTGGCGGGCGCGCTGTGGTGGAGCTTCACCGAGCGGACCGCCTCCGACGAGTTCCTCGACGCGGCGATCGAGTTCATGAGCGGCGGGCAGGTCGACCCGGCCAAGGCGGCCGTCGAAGGGGGCGGGCGTCCGGCCGTCGCGTTCGGCATGATGTCCCGGCGGCGCTACGTCCTGGTCCTCGACGGTCTGGAGGTCGCCCAGCACCACCGTGGCGACCGCTACGCCACCATCGTCAGCGACGAACTGCGTGACTTCCTGCAGTACGCGGCCACCCCCGGCAGCCGATCCCTGGTGCTCATCACCTCCCGGCTGCCCATGCTCGATCTCGCCCCCTATGTGACGTATCAACAGGTCACGGTGGGGGCGCTCAGCGTCGGCGAAGGCCGGGATCTGCTCAGCCGCCTGGGCGTCGTGGGTTCGGACGCCGCGATCGATCAGGTCGTCCGCGACTGGGACGGGCACGTGCTCACGCTGAGCCTCGTCGGGACCTACCTCAAGCGCCGGTACGACGGCGACGTGCGGAAGGTGACCACCCTCCCGCCGCCCGAGCCGGGGGAGGCCCGCGACGCGCACGTACGCCGCATCCTGGCCGAGTACGACCATGTGCTGACCGGCGCCGAGCGAGTGGTGCTGGATCGGATGAGCCTGTTCCGGACGCCGGTGCCGGAGGCCGCCATCCGCATGGTGCTCGCCGGTGCGCCGGATTTGCCGTCGTGGGCCGAACTGCGGACGACCGCGCTGCGCTATCTGATCCTCTCCCGGATCGTGCGGCGGGACAGCGGCGGCCGGTACAGCATGCATCCGCTCGTCCGTGACTTCTATGTGCAGCACGGCGACGGCCCGCCCGCCGACCGCGCCCGGCTCCACGCCATCGTTCGGGACTACTACCTGACGGAGGTGACCGCCACACCGGCGCCGCAGACCCTGGAGGATCTGGTCCCCGCGTTGGAAGCGGTCCACCACTGCGCCCGGGCCGGGGCGTACGACCAGGCGTGCGACCTGGCGTACGACCGGCTCTACCTCGGCGGCCGGGGCTTCCTGACGAAGGAGCTCAACGCGTACGAGACGGCGCTGGCCATGTTCGCCGACTTCTTCGACGGTCAGGACGTCTGGTCCGAGCCCAAGGTCACCGATCGCGAATCGCGCGCCTGGATCCTGCACGAGGTGGCGACCTGCCTGCAGTTGCTCGGCCGGCTGCGCGACGCCGCGATGATGTTCCGCCGAGCGGCGGAGGCGTTCCGCCAGTTGGGGGCGGACCTCGACGCCGCAGTCAGCGTCCAGAACCTGGCCGAGCTCTTCCTCACCCTCGGTGCGCTGCCCGCCTGCCACCAACTCGTGTCGGAGGCGTTCCAGCTGGCCGACCCGGGGTCGGAGGACGAACTCGTGGCCCAGACGCTGCGCGGCAGTCTCGCGAGCCTCGAAGGGCGTCATCAGGTCGCCGAGACCGCGTTCGACCAGGCGCTGCACATCGCGCGGACGGTGACGCCGGTGCCGGTGCTCTACAGCTCCAGCGGCAGCCGGTACGCCGAACACCTCCGCCGGACCGGTCGTCCGGCCGAGGCACGGCAGACGCATCAGCTGAATCTGCGGATCTGTCAGGAGGCACGCTGGCAAGCCGACGTGGTGCTGAGCCACATCGGCCTCGGCCGGCTGGATCTGGAGTCCGGCGACAGCGACGCGGCACTGGCCCATTTCGACGAGGCGGTGAACATCGCGCGTGGAATCACGCGCCGGGACGTTCTCGTGTCAGCGTTGTCCGCGCGCGGTCTCTGGGCGCTGCGGGCCGGTCGCCAGACCGAGGCGCAGCAGTTCCTCGACCAGAGCCGCAATCTGGCCGAGCTGGGCGGCTATCGCATCGCGGAGATCGACACGATGATCGGGCTCGCGGAACTCAGCGTCGTCGCCGGTGACCTCGCCCGGGGACGCGAACTCCTGAACGAGGCGGAGCAGGTCAGTCTGGAGATCGGCTACCACTGGGGTGTGGTCGACGCGCAGGCGGCTCGGCCCTAGGCCGGTCGCCGCGCGATGGATCAGGAACCGCCGAAGAACCGGCGGAACCACCGGCGACGCTGGGAAACACCGGTCGGCTGAGCGGGTGTCGCGTCCTTGGGGAAGAACTCGGCGACGCGAGCGAGCACGTCAGGCGGCAACGCACCGTCCGTGGCCGTGATCCGCTTGCTGATCCGGCGCCGATCCGTGTTCGCCATCGGGCCAGTCTACGGCTCAGTCGGTGACCACGGCGAGCACGAAGCCGTCGTGCCCCTTCACGCCGACCGTCTGCACCGCTGTCGCGGCGAGGCGGGGCTCCGCGGCGATCAGCTCG
>JABFYB010000178.1 GCA_013361475.1 Hamadaea sp. | reverse complement strand
CATCATCGCGGCGTCGGCCGGGGTGGCGATGCCGCCCGCGGTGAACAGCACGACCGGCAGCTTGCCCGTCTCCGCGATCTCCTTGACCAGCTCGTACGGCGCCTGCAGCTCCTTGGCCGCGACGTACAGCTCGTCCTCGGGCAGGCTCGTGAGCCGCTTGATCTCGCCGCGGATCTTCCGCATGTGCGTGGTCGCGTTCGAGACGTCGCCGGTGCCGGCCTCGCCCTTCGAGCGGATCATCGCCGCGCCCTCGGTGATCCGGCGCAGCGCCTCACCCAGGTTCGTCGCACCGCAGACGAACGGCACGGTGAACGCCCACTTGTCGATGTGGTTGGCGTAGTCGGCCGGGGTGAGCACCTCGGACTCGTCCACGTAGTCGACGCCGAGCGCCTGCAGCACCTGGGCCTCGACGAAGTGGCCGATACGGGCCTTGGCCATCACCGGGATCGAGACGGCGCTGATGATCCCGTCGATCATGTCGGGGTCCGACATGCGGGACACGCCACCCTGGGCGCGGATGTCGGCGGGGACGCGCTCGAGCGCCATGACGGCGACGGCGCCGGCGTCCTCGGCGATCTTGGCCTGCTCGGGGGTGACCACATCCATGATCACGCCGCCCTTGAGCTGTTCGGCCATGCCGCGCTTGACGCGTGCGGTTCCGGTGACCGCGGCCGTGCTGACGGATTCGGACATGGCGGTATCAACTCCTGTCGGATACAAGGGGGGTCTACCAGCGATGTTACGCGTCCGCGAACGGGCCGCCCTACGGCCAATCACATCCGGGTGGCCGCCCGTGTGGCGCCAGTCACAAACCGGCGCTCCGCCCGCCTTCCCCGCGACATGTCGATCACGGCCGCGGGGGAATGATCAGGCTCCTGGGGACACGACACACCGGTCGATCACGACCATTAGTTCATGATCGCGCGGAAAAGACGGGGGTTAGACGTCGATGTCGAAGTATGACGGGCGCTGGTGGCGCCGGGCCAGCGCCAGCATCCGCACCATGCGGTGCTCCCGCAAGGTGAGGGCGTCACGGACCGAGTCGGTGTGGACCTGCCGGGCCAGCGCCAGCCGCCGACCGGCCGCGTCGACCGCCTCCACCAGCGCCGGGTCGGCCCTGGCCGCGGTCACGTCCAGTTCCCGCAGCCGCCGGGTGAGGTCGTTCTCGGCCGCTTCCCGCTCACCGTTGGGTGCGTCGAGGGCGGCTCGGGCGGCGAGGTAAAGGTCGTCCTGCGGCGTCTCGGCCTGCTCGGCGAGCACCGCCGCTGCGGCCGCGCGGCGTACCAGCTGGGCGTCGAGCGCTCGCCGGGCCGAGCCGGCCCGCAGGTGGAGCCGGTCGAGCCGGGCGGCGAGCCACGTGACGTACGTGCCCACGAGGACGACGACCGCCACGACTCCCACCACCCACGCCACGTCGAGCATGGTAGTGGTCGCTCACCAGCGCGGGCTCACCCGGCGGTCAACGACTCGTCCGCGCCGGGCACGACCTTGCCCGGGCTCGCGTCGATCGCCGTCTGGTACACCTCCAGCACGCGCCGCGCGACCACCGGCCAGTCGAACTCCCTCACCACCGCGGTGGCCTTGGCCGCGAGCTCGGTGCGGCGTCCGGGGTCGTCCAAAAGCTCCGAGATGGTACGCGCAAGGGCGTCCACGTCGCCGTTGGCGAACAACGCACCGGCCCGCCCCCCGTCGAGCACCCGGCGGAAGGCGTCGAGGTCGCTGGCGACCACGGGAGCCCCGGCCGCCATCGCCTCCGTGAGGATCATCCCGAAGGACTCGCCGCCGGTGTTGGGCGCGACGTAGAGGTCGACGCTGCGCAGCATCCGGGCCTTGTCCGGCTCGGACACCTTGCCGAGGAAGGTGAGGCGGTCGCGGACGATCGAGGGCAGCTCGATCTCGTCGAGGTCGCTCGGGCCCGCCAGCAGCAGCCGCAGCCCCGGCCGGTCGGGGGCGATCCGGGCGAACGCCTCGGCCAGCAGCCCGAAGCCCTTGCGGGGCTCGGTGAACCGGCCGAGGAAGCCGATCGCGCCACCCTCGCCCGGCCAGCCGGGCAACGGTTCGGCGGTGGCGAATTTGGCGACCGCCACTCCGTTCGGGATCTCCACGCCACCGCCGCCGAGGTGCTCGACCTGGACCCGGCGGGCGAGGTCGCTGACCACGATGCGGCCGGTGATCCGTTCCAGCACCACCTGCAAGGCGACCTGGGCGGCGGCCATCATCTTCGACCGCGTCATGGCGGTGTGGAAGGTCGCCACGACCGGACCGTCCGCGGCGAGCACGGCCAGCATCGACAGACTCGGCGTGATCGGCTCGTGCACGTGGAGCACGTCGAACTTGCCGTTGCCCAGCCATTTGCGTACGCGGGCCAGGGAGATCGGCCCGAACGCCAGCCGCGCCACCGACCCGTTGTAGGGCACGGCGACGGCACGCCCCGCGGCCACCACGTACGCCGGCAGGTCGGCGTCCTCGTCGGCCGGGGCGAGCACGCTCACCTCGTGCCCGAGCCCGAGCAGCGTCTCGGCCAGGTCCCGGATGTGAAACTGCACCCCACCGGGCACGTCCAGCGAGTACGGGCAGACGATCCCGATCCGCACTGCCCCTCCCCTCTTCCCGCAGCCCGCGGTTATTCGGCCAGCCAGAGCTTCTGCAGCATGTGCCAGTCGGCGGGGTGCTGGGCGATGCCCTTGGCCAATTCGTCGGCGACCGTCTGAGTCAGCGCTCGCACCCGCTCGGTCAAGGTACCCTCCGGCGGGGGTTCGAGGGGACCGACGAGCCGTCCCACCGGACGCTCGGGCTCGTACCAGAGGCTCGCCACGAACAGCGGCGCCCCCGTACGCAGCGCCAGCAGCGCCGGACCGGCCGGCATCCGCGCCTTGCCCCCGAAGAAGCGCACGTCGACGCCCCGCCGCGACAGATCCCGGTCGGCCAGCAGCGGGACGATGTGGTTGTCCTTGAGCGCCTCGACCAGCAGATCGGTCGCGGGCGCCGAGCCACCCGCGGTCGGGATGATCCGCATCCCCAGACTCTCCCGGTACGCGAGGAAGCGCTGGTAGACGGCCTCCGGCTTCAGCCGCTCGGCGACCGTCGTCAGGGGCATGCCCATCGCCGTCACCCAGGCTCCCGCCGCGTCCCAGTTCCCCGCGTGCGGCAGCGCCACGATCGCTCCGGTCCCCCGCTCGCGGGCCTCCCGCAGCATCTCCCACTGCTCGAGGGCGAACCCGTCCCGCAGCTGCTGCCGAGACAGCGACGGCAGCCGGAACGACTCCATCCAGTAGCGGGCATAGGAGCGTACGGCGTCGCGGAGCAGCTCGGGCGGCACGGGACCGCCGAGCACCTGGCCGAGGTTGCCCTCCAGCCGGCGTACCCCTGGGCCTTGACGACGCACGGCACGATCCGCACCGGCCCGGAAAGCCGCCGCCGCGACCGGCTTGGGCAGGGCCCGCACGACCCGCCAGCCGGCCGCGAACCCGACCTCGACGAGCTTGTCGCGGTTCACGCGGCGTCCTGCGACCCGGCGGCCGGCTGCGCGGCGGCCTGGAGCCGGTCCGACCGAGCGGCCTGGACCATCCGCTGGCCGATCGTGAGGATCGAGCCGGCGGCGAGCAGCCAGAGCGCGGCGGGCAGGCCCCAGCCGACGCCCGCCGCGGTGAGCAGCGCGCCGACGCCGATGCTGATGAGCCGCTCGGCCCGCTCGACGAGGCCGACGTTGGCGTCCAGGCCGAGGCCCTCCGCCCGCGCCTTGACGTACGAGACGACTTGCCCGGCGACCAGGCAGATGAGCACCGCGACCAGGGTCGGGGTCTCGTCGCGGTAGAAGTACGCCAGCGAGGCGAAGACCATCCCG
>JABFYB010000692.1 GCA_013361475.1 Hamadaea sp. | reverse complement strand
CGCCACACCGCCGGACCTCTCTCCCCCATCCGACCGGCCCGCACCGCTGCGGCGGCTGGTCAACCGGCGGGCGGTCCTGGCCGCAGCGGCCACCGCGGGCGCTGCCGGGGCAGCCGGCCTGCTCATTCCCCCATGGCTCAGGCAGCAGCCTCACAACGCCGTCCTCTCCAGCCCCCCTACCGGCCTTCACACGACCAGCCCGGCCGTCGGCGGCAGCACAGCGACCCGCAACGCCCCGAAGAGCTCTCCTCATGCGAAGAACTTCATCCCTGATCTCTATGTCTCTGCGCTGGCGATCGGGTGGTTGGGCGACACGGCCATCGCGGTGACGGGCAACGCCGACAACACCGTGCGCATATGGAACCTGACGACGCTCGAACAGCACGGCGAAACGATGAAAGGAACCCCTGATCCCGATCCGGAGGACGGCCAAGGTTCGATCTACGCAGTGGCGGTTGGGCGGCTCGACGGCAAGACCATCGCCGTCTCCGGCGGTGCAGAGGACATCGTCGTGTGGGACCTGGAAACCTGCCGGCGATATGGCAGGACTCTCACCGGCATCGGCCGCGTTACTTTGGTGTCGCTCGCTAAACTCGGCGAACGTACGTTCGCTGTGTCCAACCACGGCAGGGGTACCTCGGTCGTCATTTGGGACCTGGAAACTCGCGATCAGTACGGCCAACTCGACGGCCTTGCCGGCACGAGCCACGCTACGTCACTGACCGTCGGTCAGCTCGGCGGCCGCACCATCATCGCCGCCAGCGCCGAAGGCGAAGATCCGCTGATGTGGGATCTGGAATCCGGCCAACGGCACGGCAAGCCCCTCAAAGGACATACCGATACGGTCATTTCGATGGCGATCGGGCAGCTCGACGACAAGGCCATCGCCGTCTCCGGCAGTCTCGACGGTACGGTGCGCGTCTGGGATCTGGAATCCGGTCAACAGCGCGGAAACCCGTTGAAGGGCCACTCCGGGGGCGTCCATTGGGTCGCGATCGGGCGACTTCACGGCAAGAGCATCGCCGTCTCTGTAGACCGCCACAACGCCATGCGTGTGTGGGACCTGGAGTCCGGTCGGCCGCATGGCAAGACCATCCAAGGCCGGCTCCCGATACATCTGTCGGCGGCGCTGGGGAGGCTCGGGGACAGAACTGTCGTCCTTTCCTCGGAGTGGGAGGGCAATGAAGGTCAGACGATGACTCGGCTGTGGGACCTGGGACCCGCCTAGGAACTGCTTCTTAGATCTGCTGACTGGTCGTGCCCGGGTCGTCACGATTGGCCTATGGGTCGAGGTGACTTGACCAACGCGGAGTGGGAGCGGCTCGAGCCGCCGCTCGGCCGCCTCCCGGCGCATGCCGCGCCGGATCGGCCGCCGCTCCTCTCCCTCATCTCGTACGGAGGTCCGCGGCTCGTCGGCCGGGCGGCGCGGCACCTTCGCACAGGCGTAGAGGAGCGTGGCGGCAAGGAACGTGCGGGTGTCGACGACGAAGGGCACCGCCCGCCCCAGGCCGTACAGCAGGCCGCCGAGCGGAGGGCCGATCAGCCCGCCCGCGTGGGTACGGGCCTCCTCCTGCGCATAGGCGCTGTGCAACTGGCCCACGGGGACGATGCCACGGATCGCCGTGTCCTGGACGGGAACGATGAACGCGGCGCACAACCCGTCCAGCACGGCCAGCGTGACGAACTGCCAGACCTGTACGTGACCGGTGAGGATGAGCGCCGTCAGCAGCGCGGAGACGACCGCCTGGAGGCCCTGGGCGGTGATGAGCGTACGGCGGCGGTCCCACCGGTCCACCCAGACGCCGGCCGGCATCTGGACCGCGACGAACGCGACGGTACGGGCCCCGGCGACGATGCCCGCCGACCCGGGCGAGCCGGTGAGCGCCGGCACCAGCAGCGGCATGGCGAGCCTGGTGAGCTCCGACCCCAGCTGGGAGACCGCGCTGCCGGCCCAAAGCAGCTGGAAACGCACGTTCTTGCGCAGGGGGACGAAGTCGGCCACGAAGCCTCTTTCCTGGACCGATCATGACTCCTGTCATGTGGAGCCGATGACAGCCGGGACTGACCGCGGAACCGCGTTTGGATCATGCTTGCGCCATGAATATCCGGACGCTCGGAAAGAACGCCTCGGCCGTCGCCCTGACCGCCGGAATGTTGCTCGCGGCCGCCCCCGCCCAAGCCGCCCCGGCGCGGCAGACCGGGCTCGACCGGCAGGCGCTTCAGCAGTCGCTGGACGCCGTGCACGAGGCCGGCATGTACGGCGTCTACTCCGCCGTCCGCGACGGCGGGCGCGGCTGGCGGGGCGCCTCCGGCGTGGCGGACGTCGCCACGAACCGTCCCGTGCACCCCGGCATGCTGCACCGGGTCGGCAGCATCACCAAGACGTTCACCGCGGTGGCCCTGCTCCAGCAGGTGGCCCGCGGCACCGTCGAGCTGGACGCCCCCATCGGCCGCTACCTGCCCGACGTGGTGCCCGGCGAGCGCGGCCAGAAGATCACCGTACGGATGCTGCTCAACCACACGAGCCACATCGCCGACCACGTGGGCCCAGCCTTCCCCTCGCTGCTCCAGGGCACATTCGAGAGTCTCGACGACAACCGTTTCCGCGCCTTCTCCCGGCGGGAGCTGGTCGAGCTGGGCCTGGCCGCCGCGCCGACCGGCGAGCCGGGCGCCACGCCGGGGATCTACTCCAACACCAACTACCTGCTCGCCGGCCTGCTCCTGGAGAAGGTGACGGGCCAGAACGCCGAGCGGTACATCACCCGCCACGTCATCCGCGAGGCGGGCCTGCGGTCCACGTCCTTTCCGCGTACGCCGGTCATCCCCGGGCCGCACTCCAAGGCGTACGAGTCGATGTTCGGCTTCATCGACCCGCCCAAGGACTACAGCGTCTACAACATGTCGTGGATCACCACGGCGGGCGCGGTCGTGTCCACGATGGACGACATCAACCAGTTCTACCGGGTGCTGCTGCGCGGCGACCTGATCGGCCCGGCCGAGCTGGCCGAGATGCAGAAGACGGTGCCCGTGGCCGGGGTGTCGGACGCCTACGGCCTCGGCATCTACGCCACCGACCTGCCGTGCGGACGGTTCTGGGGGCACAGCGGCGGCGTCTTCGGCATGGCCACCGACTCCTACACCAGCCCGGACGGCTCCCGCCAGCTCTCCATCGGCGTCAACCGCACGAAGTACCAGAGCCTGGACGAGAACGGCAACATCGTGATCAGCCCCATCGACTACGCCACCGTCGACTACCTGATGCTGGGACTCTGCGGTGAGAGCGCGGCGAGCGCGAAGGCGGCGCAGCCGGAGATCACCCCGTTCGCCGTGGACCGGTTGATCTCCGTGAAGCGCTAGCGACGTGCCGCCCATCACGGCCTGTCCGTGGACGCCTGCCGGTCCATGATGTCTGCGCACCAGAGGCGGCAGGCGCTCGCGCTCAGCCTGTCGTCCAGCGACGGAGTTTGTCGGGGTTGCGTACCACCCAGATGTGCTTGATCCGGTCGTCTGCGACCTCGAACGCGAACACCGTCACGATGACGCCGTCCTGCTGAGCCACCAGACCGGGCTGACCGTTCACCGTGCGTTCCAGGAAGGTCATGTTGTCGGGCTTGCGGTGAGCGATCTCCATCCAGGCGCGCGCGATCTGCTCACCGCCTTCGATGGGGCGCGGGAAGGTGATGGCGAGGCCGCCGCCATCGGCGACAGCCGTGGCGTCGGGGTCGAGCAGGCCGATCAGGGCTTCGATGTCCTTGGCCTCCCAAGCCTGCTTGAAGTCCCTGACGACCCCGGTGGACCCGGCCGCCCGCGACGCGGAGGGCCGCGAGGCCCGGATGCGGCGGCGGGCGGAGGAGGCCAGCTGGCGGCATGCCGCCGGACTCCGGCCGACGATCTCCGCCACTTCGGCGAAGGAGTAGCGGAAGACATCGTGCAGGACGAACGCGACGCGTTCGGCCGGGGTCATCGATTCCAGCACGACAAGGAAGGCCAGGTTGATCGACTCGTCCAGGGTGATCCGGTCGGCGGGGTCGGCCACGGTGCCGTCGGGGAGCGGCTCGGGGATCCATTCGCCCACGTAGGTCTCCCGCCGGGCTCGTGCCGAGCCGAGCAGGTTGAGGCAGACGCGGCTGGCGACGGTCGTCAGCCAGGCGCCGGGAGACTCGATGGCGTCCTGTTGCTGCCGGGACATGGCGTACCAGCGGGTGTACGCCTCTTGCACGGCGTCCTCGGCCTCGGCCAGTGAGCCCAGCAACCGGTAGGCGAGATTGATCAGCCGGCGCCGCTCGTTCATGATCGTGTCCAGGTCCGGGTCCGGCCGGTCCCGGCCTGGCTCGCGTCGGGTGGTCATGGCGCCGTCGGCTCCCTCTGTCGTGTCCGTCCTCAGCAGTTCGACAAGACGGCGTACCGGAATGTGAGGCCACGCACCGGCCTCACATTCCGGAGGGCCGCGTTGTCGTACTGCCGAGACCGACACATCATCCAGCGAACAGGGAGCTCGGAGACATCATGACCACCTCGATTCCGGAAACGCGGTTCACCGACGCAGCGCCGGAGCGGCGTCTGGAGCGGGCGGCCGCCGCGCTGACCGCGCACGGTTTCACCGTCGAGATCCTCGACGACGCCGCCGCCGCGCGTACCCGTGTCAGGGAGCTGATACCCGAGGGAGCCAGCGTGTTCACCGGGGCCAGCGAGACCCTCCGCCTGTCCGGCATCGACGAGGACATCAACACGGGCGGGCGATACGAGGCGGTCAAGCCGCGCACCCTGACCATGGACCGCGCCACCCAGGCGGACGAGATCCGGCGGCTGCGTGCCAGCCCCGACGTCGCCGTGGGCAGCGTCCACGCGGTCGTCGAGACCGGCTCCCTCGTGATCGCCTCGGGCAGCGGAAGCCAGCTGCCCGGCTACGCCGGCGGCGCCGCCCGCGCGATCTGGGTCGTCGGGGCGCAGAAGGTGGTGCCCGATCTGAGCGCCGCGCTGCGTCGCGTCGAGGACCACTGCCTGCCGCTGGAGAACGCCCGCGCCCTGGAGGTCTACGGGATGCCCAGCGCCATCAACCGCCTTCTCATCCTCAACGCGGAATACCAGCCTGGACGCGGCACCGTCCTGCTGCTCCGCGAAACCATCGGGTTCTGAACGATCCGCCGGCGGCGGTCCGGCGCGTGCGTACGTGGCGAGCCCGGGCACCCGCACGGGCTCGCCACGCTGGGACGAGACACTCCCCGAGCCGATTCGGCGAAGGCGTTGCCATCGGGGAGGAGCGTCGCTACTCTCTGCTTTAACGATTGAGCAGCCGAGCGTCGACACCCAGCGCTCAAGGGAGAGTCTCCGTGCACCACAAGAAGAACTTCGCCGCCGTCGCCGTCGCGGCGGCCATGGGCATCGTCGTCACCGGCTGCTCCAGCGGCGGCGCGGCGCCCCAAGGACCGGTCGAGCTTTCCCTCTGGACCGGATTCACCGGGGGCGACGCGCCCGGCTACGAACAGATCGTGAAGGACTTCAACGCCTCGCAGAAGCGGATCAAGGTCACCATGTCGGCCGAGCCGTGGGACACGATCCAGCAGAAGCTGCCCTCCGCCTGGATGACCGGGCAGGGCCCCGACCTCGCCACGCCCGCCTCCGACCCCAACGTCATCGCCCAGTACGTCAAGACGAACTCGGTGCTGCCGATCACCCTCACGGGCGAGGGCGACACGAAGATCAACGCGGCGGCCTTCGCGCCGGCCCTCGTCAAGGAGTTCACCTACAACGGCAAGCTCTACGCCGTGCCCGCCAACTACGCGACGCTGAGCCTGTACTACAACAAGGCGCTCTTCAAGGCGGCCGGCGTCACGCCGCCGAAGACCGTCGCCGAGCTGAAGGACGCGGCCAAGAAGCTGTCGACCGGCGGCAGGTACGGCCTCGTGCTCGCGGACAACAACACCATCCAGATGTGGCCGGTGCTGCAGTGGCTGGAAGGCGGCGACATCGTCGACGCGAAGAACTGCGGCGTCCTCGGCAGCCGGCCGGGTCAGGACAGCCTCAAGCCCTGGGTCGACCTGGTGGTCGGGAACAAGATCTCCCCGGTCGGCCTGACCGGCGCCGAGGCCGACGCACTGTTCTCGGCCGGCAAGGCCGCCATGGAGATCAACGGGCCGTGGGCGGCGCCGGGCTACAAGAAGGCCGGCATCGACCTCGGCATCGTCTCCGTTCCGGTCGACGTCGCGGGCAAGCCCGTGACGCTCGGCTCCACGGCACCGCTGGCGGTCTCGGCCAAGAGCGAGCATCCCCAGGAGGCGCAGGAGTTCCTGGCGTACTGGACCGGGAAGACCGCGCAGAAGAAGTTCTCGCTCGCCACCGGTTTCCCGTCGCTGCGGACCGACCTGGCCGACGACGCCGAGATGAAGGCGGACCCGGTCGTCTCGGTGTTCTCGGCCCAGGTGCCGGGCTCGCGGCTCTACCTGCCCCAGGTGCCGAACGCCACCCAGGTCGACAGCGAGGTCTACGTGCCGCTGATCGGCAGCCTGACCCGTGGCACGTCCGTCGCCGAGGACACCGTCGCGGCGGACGAGAAGATCAACCAGCTCACGGGCTGCACCGCCCCATGACCGTCCTGTCGAAGGTGTGGAAGCCGCGCCGCGGCTCCCGCATCGGGCCCTCCCGAGAGGCGCGACGCCTCTCGCCGGCTCTCCTGTTCCTCGCGCCCAGCTTCCTCATCCTGGGCGTCTTCGTCCTCTGGCCGATCCTGGTCTCGCTCTGGTACAGCCTGCACGAATGGACCATCGGCGCGGCCGACCAGCCCTGGGTCGGCCTCGGCAACTACGTCGCGCTGACGCGGGACCCGAAGTTCTGGGGCGCGCTGGCGCACACCGTAGAGATCACCGTCGTCTCGGTGGCCGGGATCGTGATCGCCGGGCTCGCGCTCGCCCTCGCGCTCGCCCGCGAAGGTCTCGGCACCCGCGTCATCCGCTCCGCCTTCTTCTTCCCGACCGTGGTCTCGCTGACCTCGATCGGACTGGTCTGGCGGTTCCTGCTCGACCCCGAGATCGGCCTCGTCGGCGCGATCACCTCGGCGCTCGGCCTCGGCGACATCGGCTTCCTGCAGTCGCCGGAACTCGCGCTGCCCACGATCATCTTCGTGAACATCTGGAAGAACGCCGGCTTCGTGATGATCATCCTGATCGCCGGGCTCAAGGGCGTCCCGGCCGAGCGCTACGAGGCCGCCCGGCTCGACGGCGCCGGCTCGCCGCAGCTCCTGCGCTACATCACGCTCCCGGCGCTGCGCCCCACGATGCTCTTCGGCACGCTGATCATGACCATCCAGTCCTTCCAGCTGTTCGACCTGGTCTACGTGATGACCGGCGGCGGCCCGCTCTTCTCCACCGACACGCTCGTGACGCTCCTGTTCCGCGAGGGATTCGTGAACTTCCGGAGCGGCTACGCGGCGGCGATCTCGTGGTCCCTGTTCCTGGTGATCGTGATCATCTCCGCCCTCCAACTCAGAATCTTCAGGTACAACGATGTCGACTGAAAGACTCCGCCGCGGATCCGCGCGGCCGGACGCGCAAGGGGTTCTCGCCGCGGTCTCGCGATGGGTCTTCGTCGGCATCGGCCTCGTCTTCGCGCTGGTCCCGTTCGTCTGGATGCTCGGCACCTCGTTCCGCACCGAACGGGACCTGTTCAGCCACCCGGCGAGCCTGCTGCCCACCGAGTGGACCTTGCACGGGTATCAGGGGATCTGGGAGCAGCTGCCCTTCCTGCTGCTGGTGTTCAACACCATCGTGTTCGCCGGCATCACCACCCTGCTGACGCTGCTCTTCGACTCGATGTGCGCCTACGCGCTCGCGCGGCTCGACTTCCGCGGCCGCACCATCGCGTTCTGGCTGGTGCTGGTCACGCTGATGGTGCCGTTCCAGGTGACGCTGATCCCCGTGTTCGTCGAGCTCTTCCACCTCGATTGGCTGAACACCTACCAGGGCCTGATCATCCCGCGCGCCACCAGCGCGTTCGGCATCTTCCTCTTCCGGCAGTTCTTCATCTCGATCCCCCGCGAGCTCGACGAAGCCGCCCGGATCGACAACGCCGGCCACTTCCGCATCTACTGGCAGATCATCCTGCCGCTCGCGAAGCCGGCGATCGCGACCGTGGCGGTGCTCAACTTCACCGCCCTCTGGAACGACCTGCTCTGGCCCCTGGTCGTCACGAGCACGCCGGAGATGCGGACGCTGCCCGCCGGACTCGCCCTGTTCGGCGGACAGCACGTGACCGACCACGCGGTGCTGATGGCCGGAGCCGTGATCTCACTGCTCCCCATCGCGATCGCCTTCTTCCTCGCCCAGCGCTACTTCGTCGCGGGCGTCGCAACGACAGGACTCAAGTGACAAGAGACATCGACGGGTTCCCCCACGACCGGCTGCGCTGGCTGATCGGCATCGAGGACACCTGCGTCCAGCCCTCCCCCGGCTCCACGATGGGACCGCTGAACGAGTTCGCGCTCACCGGGCACGATGTCCACTGGCGTTCGGACCTCGCGACCGCCGCGGCGCTCGCCACCGGGCTCCGCTACGGCGTCAGCTGGCCGCTCGTGCACGTCGCGCCGGGCCGGTTCGACTGGAGCGTCCTGGACGAACGGCTCGATGTCGCCGTACGCGAGCACGGTCTCACCGTGCTCGCCGACCTCGTGCACTACGGAACCCCGACGTGGCTCGACGGCTCGTTCGCCGACGAGCGCTTCCCCGAGGCCCTGGCGGAGTTCGCCGCCGCCTTCGCCGAGCGCTACCGCGGGGTGGTCGACCACATCACCCCGCTGAACGAACCGCTCACGACCGCGTCCTTCTGCGGGCTGCGCGGCGTCTGGCCGCCCGCCCTCACCGGCTGGGACGGCTGGAGCACCGTCACGACGGGGATCGCCCGCGGCGTCCAGCGCGCGATCGCCGCCGTACGGACCGCGAACCCGGACGCCGTGATCGTGCACGTGGAGGCGTCGGCCATCTACGAGACCGCCGATCCGGCGCTGGCCGAAGAGGTCGAGCTGCTGCGAGCGCTCTCCACGCTGCCCACCGACCTCATCCTCGGCCGCGTCGGCGAGGAGCATCCGCTCCACCCCTGGCTGATCGGGAACGGCGTCCCGGCCGCGCACCTCGCGGAGCTCGGTGCCGGCGCCCCCGTCATCGACATCATGGGCGTCAACTACTACCCCGACCTGACCCCGCGGATCCTGGAGAGGGTGGACGGGACCGTCCGGCAGATCACGGCGAACCGCTGGGACGCCGGCCTTCGCGCTGTCCTGCGTGCCTGGCAGGCGCGCTACGGGCTGCCGATGGTGGTCACCGAGACGAGCATCGAGGGCACCGAGCGCGTACGCCGCGAATGGCTGGAGGCCGCCACCGACACGGTGCGCGAGCTGCACCGGGACGGGGTGGACGTGCGGGGTCTGACCTGGTGGCCCCTGCTCGACTTCGTCGACTGGTCCTTCGCCTCCGGGGGGCGCAACGTGGAGGAGTTCGTCCTGCGTCCCGAGAGCGCGAGCGACGCGACCGCGGAGACCTTCGCCCCGACGGGCCAGGGGATCACCCCCTTCCTCCGGCGGATGGGGCTGATCACGCTGTCCGAGGAGGCCGACGGCGCGCTGAGCCGCGCGGAGACCGAAGCCGTCGGGGTGTTCCCCCGCGAAGCGGCACACATCGCCCCGAAGGACGTGACACGGTGAAGCAGGACGTCCTGCGGGCGAGCCGGCTCGACACGGCGCGCCCGCGCCCCCAGCTTCTCCGGCCGCACTGGGCGGAGCTCGGGGGCGTCTGGCGCTTCGCGTACGACGATCACGAGACGGGTGAGCGTGACGCCTGGTTCTCCCCCGAGCATCGCCTGGAGGGATCGATCGTCGTCCCCTTCCCGCCGGAGAGCCCGGCGTCCGGGGTCGCCGGCGACGGGATCCACGACGTCGTCTGGTACCAGCGGGACGTGCCCTGGGAGACGGTCCTCGCCGCCGGCCACGGCGCGGAACGCCCCCGGCTGCACCTGCGCTTCGAGGCGGTCGACTACCGGAGCCGGGTGTGGGTGAACGGCAGGTTCGTCGGCGGTCATGAGGGCGGGCACACCCCGTTCGGCTTCGACATCACCGACGCGCTCCTGCCCGGAGCCGTTCAGCAGATCACCGTACGGGCCGAGGATCGCGCGGCCGACGTCGAGCAGCCGCGCGGCAAGCAGGACTGGGAGGAGCACGCCCACGTCATCTGGTACCGGCGCACGACCGGGATCTGGCAGCCGGTGTGGATCGAGGCGACTCCGGAGCTCTTCGTCGAGCAGCTGCACTTCACGCCCGACCTCGCCCGCGGCTCGGTCGCCTACGAGGTCCGGCTCAACCGCCCGCCGTCGCCGGGCACGCGCTGCCGGATCGAGCTGGTCCTCGGCGAGGAGGTGATCGCCGAGGCGGCGGCCGCCGTCTCGGCGCAGCGGCACTCGGGCGACCTGGCCGTGCCGCGGCTGCTCAACGGCCAGGACCGGGAGCGCCTCCTCTGGTCGCCCGAGTCCCCGCGGCTCGTCGACGCGACGGTCACGATCGAGCGCGAGGGGACGGCCGTCGATGTCGTCGCCGGCTACCTCGGCCTCCGATCCGTCGCCGTGCGGGACGGGCGGTTCCTGCTCAACGACCGGCCCCGCGTGCTCCGATCCGTGCTCAGCCAGGGCTACTGGCCGCAGTCGCACCTCGCCGCCCCGAACGAGGACGCGCTCCGCGAGGAGGTCGCGCTGATCCTCGCCCTGGGCTTCGACTCGGCCCGGGTGCACCAGAAGATCGAGGATCCGCGCTTCCTCTACTGGGCCGACCGGCTCGGGCTCCTGCTCTGGGGCGAGGCCCCGGCGGCGTACCGGTTCACGTCGACGGCCGTCGAGCGCCTCGGCGCGGAGTGGCTCGCCGCGCTCGACCGGGACCGTTCGCACCCGTCGATCGTCACCTGGGTGCCCATGAACGAGAGCTGGGGCATCCAGGACGTCGCCCACGATCCCGCGCAGCGCGCCTTCGCCCGCGCGATGGCCGAGCTGACCCGGGCGGTGGACACCTCGCGCCCGGTCATCTCGAACGACGGCTGGGAGCACCTGGAGTCGGACATCCTGTCCGTGCACGACTACGACCACGACCCGCGCGCGATCCGCGCCCGGTATCTCGATCCAGCGGCCGGCGCGGCGCTGCGCACGGGCATCGGCCCGGCCGGGCGCGCGATGGTGCTCACCGGCTCCCTCCGCGAGGACGCCCCGCTCATGCTGACCGAGTTCGGCGGCATCGAGCTCGTGCTCGATCGGGCGACCGCGCCCGAGGACAGCTGGGGGTACTCCTCGGCGAGCACCCCCGAGCAGTTCGAGGAGCGGCTCCGCGCCCTGTACGACGCGCTGCGGGCCGGGAGCGTCCTCGCCGGGACCTGCTACACCCAGCTCACCGACACGATGCAGGAGGCGAACGGCCTGCTCACCGAAGACCGGAAGCCCAAGCTTCCGATCCCGGTGATCCGGGCCATCGTGACCGGTGCCGGAGGCTAGCGGACAGCGCCGTCCAGTGGACTACCTTAAGTGGCAGACAAACGGAGAAGCACAGGGGGATGCGGGGAAATGCCAGATCGAGGGCGGGTACGGCGCGTCACCCTCAGGGACATCGCCGACCAGGTCGGTGTGACCCCGTCCGCCGTGTCCATGGCTCTCGCCGACCATCCCCGGATCGGCGCGGACACCCGCAAGGCCATCCAGAAGGCCGCCCGCGAGCTCGGTTACGTGCCGAGCTCCGCGGCGCGGGCCCTGCGCAACCAGCGGGCGGGCACGATCGCCCTGATCGTGCCGACGACGGCGACCCACGTCTTCGGCCACAGCTACTTCATGCACGTCCTGGAGGGCGCCTCGTCCGTCGCGAACGAGCGCGACGTCCAGCTTCTCGTCTCGACGAACCCCGACAACGAGCACGGCCTCGCCGCCTACGAGCGCGTCATGCGTTCCCACAGCGCCGACGGCGCGATCCTCACCAGCGCCGCGATCGACGACCCGACCGTCGAGAGGCTGATCGACAGCGGCCTCCCCGTCGTCATGATCGGCAACTTCCCGTACCTGTCGTCGGCCGTGACGGTCGGCGTGGACGATCGCCGTGCCTCCGGCGCGATCACCGACCACCTCATCACCGCCCACGGCCGCACCCGTCTGCTGCACATCTCCGGCCCGCTCGACCACCAGACGGGCATCGACCGTCGCGACGGTTTCCTCGACGCGGTGACCAGGCACGGCCTGGAGGAGGACGCCCTGATCGTGGAGGGGGACTTCGGTGAGGAATCGGGCGTCACCGCCGTCCAGGGGCTCGGCGACCGGAAGACCGCGATCGACGGCGTGGTCGCCGCCAACGACGACATGGCGTTCGGAGTCCTGCGTACGCTCGGCGTCGCCGGCGTTGCCGTGCCCGGCGACGTCTCGATCGCCGGGTTCGACGACTTCGGCCTCGCCCGGGTCACCAGCCCGAGCCTGACCACCGTACGCGTGCCCGCGCAGCGGCTGGCCCGCCTCGCCACCGAGCGACTGTTCGCGATCATGGCGGGCGTCGACGGGTGGCAGCACCACGAGGAGAGCGTGCAGCTCGTGCTCCGCCAGTCCTGCGGCTGCCAGGCCCCGGGCATGACGACGGACGAACCCGCGATCCTGAACGTCTGACGCCCTTCCAAGGGACGCCTTCATCACATACATTGGAGTCACCGACCTTGCTTTAACGATTGAGCACATCGCTTAAACGTTAAAGCATCGGCTTCCGGAAGCACTGGCGCTTGAAACGAAGGTCGACACGTGAAATCCAGGCTCAACCCCCCTCCCCGCCGGCACCGGACGGCGCTGCCCAGCCTCATCGCCGTCGTTCTCACCATGATGACCATCCCTCTCGGCGTCGCGGCGCCCGCCACGGCCGCGACCGACGCCCCCTGCGACATCTACGCCGCGGGCGGAACCCCGTGCGTGGCCGCGTACAGCCCGGCCCGCGCGCTCTACGCGTCCTACAACGGCCCCCTCTACCAGGTGAAGCGGGCCTCGGACGGGGCGACGAGGGACGTCGGGCCGCTGTCCGCCGGCGGGTACGCCAACGCCGCCCAGCAGGACTCGTTCTGCGCCGGAACGAGCTGCACGATCCCGATCCTGTACGACCAGTCCCCCAACCACAACGACCTCACCCCGGCTCCGGCCGGCGAGCAGGGCGCCGCCAACGCCCCGGCCGACGCGGCGGCGCTGCCGATCACCGTGAACGGCACGAAGGCGTACGGCCTCCACCTCCCTCCGGGGGTCGCCTACCGCCGCTCCAGCACAGTCACCGCCGGCACGGCGAGAGGCGCGAACCCGGAGTCGATGTACGAGGTCGCCAGCGGCACCAACGTGAACAGCGGCTGCTGCTCCGACTTCGGGAACGTCGAGACCGACACGGTCGACACCGGCGCCGGGCACATGGACACCCTGAACCTGTCGACGCTCGGCTCGGTCGGCGCGACCGGTCACGGCCCGTGGGTCCAGGCCGACCTGGAGGAGGGCGTCTTCCAGGGCAAGACCTTCGTCTGGACCCCCAACCAGGGGAACGCGTCCAAGTTCGTCACCGCCATGCTCAAGAACAACGGCGTCGACACCTTCGCGCTGAAGGGCGGGAACTCGCAGTCCGGCGCGCTCTCCACCTGGTACGACGGCGCGCTCCCTGACGGCGTCGACCGTTTCGGCAGCACCTGGAAGCCGATGAAGCTCGAAGGATCGATCGGCCTGGGGGCGGGCGGCGACAACTCCAACCGCGGGACGCAGTCCTTCTTCGAAGGTGTGATGACCACCGGCTACGCCTCGAACACCACCGAGAACGCCGTCCAGGCGAACATCGTCGCCCAGCACTACGACGGGAAGAGCACCGGCGGCGGCCCCGGACGGCTGATCAAGGGCCCCGGCGGCAAGTGCGTCGACGTCTCCGGCGACGACATCGGCGGCAACCTCGCCGTCGTCCAGCTCTGGGACTGCCAGAACCTCGCGGCGGACCAGCACTGGACCGGCAGCGCCTTCGCCGAGGGAACCCTGCACACGCTCGGCCGCTGCCTCGACGTCAACGGGAACGTGACGACCCTGGGCACCGGGGTCGAGCTCTACGACTGCAACGGCGTGCCCGGCCAGCAGTGGATCCCCCAGGCCGACGGATCGATCAAGAACCCCGCCTCGGGTCTCTGCCTCGACGCGCCCGACGGCAACACGGCGAACGGCACGCCGCTCCGCATCTGGACCTGCAACGGCTCGCCGGCGCAGAGGTTCGCCGTGACCACGCCGATCCTGCACCCGGTCGCCGGCGCCGCCGCCAAGTGCGTCGACGTGGCGGGCAACGACCTGGACGTCCAGCTCCAGCGCGTCCAGCTCTGGACCTGCCAGAACGTCGTCACCGGCGCACCCGGCGGCCACCCGGAGGCGCGCGACCAGCAGTGGACGTACAACCCGGCGGACCAGAGCGTACGGACCATCGGACGCTGCCTCGACGTCATCGACGACTCGACGACGATGGGCGCGGGGATCCAGCTCCACGACTGCAACGGCGTCGGCGGCCAGCACTGGGTGCCGCAGGCCAACGGAGCACTGCTGAACCCGGCGTCGAGCTACTGCCTCGACGCCCCGAACGGCGCGACGACGAACGGCACGCTCCTGCGCATCTGGGACTGCAACGGAGCCCCGGCACAGAAGTTCATCCTGAACTGACACCATCACCGCGGCGGACGGCTCGGCCCTGTCCGTCCGCCGCACCGCCGACGTCTGAGCAGGTGTCACGTCTCCGGCCGTTCCTCAGCGGACTGCGCGATCCGCCGATGGGCCGCAGACCAGATGGGAGAAGGGACGAGCAGGCTCGCGTCGGCGGCACCCTCAACACGGAGACGCGCAGCTCGTCGAGGTGTCGCTACGCCGTCCTGGCCGTTTCGGCGCCCTGTTCGACCGGTGTCACGAGACCACCCCGTCTTCCGGTGGCGGGAGGCAGCGACGGAAGTGGTCGGCGACGAGGTCGGCGACAGCGGCGGCGTCGCGCGTCCCATCGACCTCGATCACGCGGATGCCCAGGCGCCGTGCGGCACGGACGGCATCGTCGGCGACGAGGCGGTCTCGTTCGAGCCGGTTGCGCTGGGCCCTGGCGGGATCGCTGACGCCGTGTCCGAAGGTGGCGGCCCTGGTGAGGGTACGGAGTTGCCGTTCGCGGAACTCCTCGGTGGGCACCATGACCACCATCCGCCGGGGCGACCCGGCGACGGGTACGACCAGTTCGGGACGCAACCCCCAGCCCTCGGCGATGATGGGACGTCCGGACACCAGAGCGCGCAGGTCGTCCAGCGCCCACTCGAACCGGATGGGAAAGCCTGCCAGCGTTTCGGCGGCCATGTCCTGCGGGGTGGTGTTCACCCAGGTGACCTCAGGGTCCGGGTCATCGGGAGACTGACCGAGCCGGACCCGGCGGGCGACGCGGCGATCGTTGTGGCCGCGGGCGTCGTGGTAGTCGTAGTGATAGGCGGTCAGCCCGTATCGCTGGGCCAGCAACCGGGCCACGGTGGACTTACCGGCCCACTGTCCCCCGCCGATCCACAGAGCCCGGCCGAGCGTGCCGAACGGATCCCGACCGTGAACCTCACCCCCGGACACAGCCCTCCCTGCCGACACTGATCGCCTGCCGCCATCTTCTCATCAGAACCCGGGTTCCAACCGGCTTCAGCGCCTGCTGCCCACGTCCGCGGCGTCACCACAGGGGAGGCCGAACGCCGCCCGGACCTTGTCATCCTGAGGTTCCGGGGTTCGAGCCCTGTGCACCCTGCCATCCCCTGCCTGGCCTGCGGTTCCTCGATTCTCGGCCTTCTTCTGAAAGGCGAAGGCGACCGCTCATTCCGCTAGGACTGCTCAGGACTCCACAGGCTGACTGAACCATGAAACCGAGT
>JABFYB010000147.1 GCA_013361475.1 Hamadaea sp. | reverse complement strand
CGGACGACGCCACCGCCTCGCCGGACGACGTCGCCGAGGAGCCGGCCGGCGGGTGGCGTACGCTGCGCAGCCAGCCGAAGCTGCTCGGCCTGCTCGCGGTGACCTGCGTGTTCTTCTTCCTCTACGGGCCGGTCGAGGTGGCGCTGCCGATCCACGTCGCGACGGAGGCCCACGCGTCGGCGAGCCTGCTCGGCCTGTACTGGACGGTGTTCGGCGTCGGCTGCACGGTCGGCGGGCTGGCCGCCGGATTCCTGCGCCACCAACCCCTGTGGCTCGTCGTGATCAGCATCATCGTCGGCTGGGGTGCCGCCCTGCTGCCGTTGGGCCTGACCGACAGCGTCGCGCCCGGCCTGGTCGGCATGGCGATCGGCGGGCTGATCTACGGCCCGTTCACGGCGATCTGCACCGCGTTGTTCCAGCGCCTGAGCCCGCCGTCGGCGCTGAGTCGCGTACTGGCCGCGCGCAGCGCGTTGACCATTCCGGCCACGGCGCTCGGCGTCATGCTGGGCGGGCCGCTGGTCAGTGCGGTCGGCGGCCGCCAGACGCTGCTGATCTCAGCGGTGCTGACCATCGCGTTCGGGGTGGCCGTCGCGGTGGTGCTCGCCGTCGCGCACAACGTCGGCCAACGGCGGGAGCTGGCGGAGGCGGCGTGACCCGAGCCTCCCGCACAGTCGCCGGGACGCCCACAGACCCCCTGCGGGCGTCCCGGCATTTTCTGACAAATACTGACAAGTAACGAAAAGGTCACGGTTGCGGCAAGTCTTGGCCGTCATTCCGGACGAATCGGTTGACCTGCCCAAACGCTGAGACGATCGTCCAGCTTATGGGCGGTCCCACGGACATGACGCAGGCCGCCGCCGAGGCGCGGACGGCCGAACCTCTCACCGGCGAGGAACTCACCACCGGTGCGGGCAAGGAGATTCAAGGCCGCTCACTGCGCCAGATCGCCTGGCGGCGGTTGAAGAAGGACAAGGGCGCGATGGCCGGCGCCGTCGTCATCATCCTGCTCGTCCTGATGGCGTTGTTCGCGCCGCTGATCATCAAACTCTGGGGCTATCCCCCGAACTCGGTGCACCCGGAGACGATCGACCCGGTGACGCAGGCCCCGATCTACCAGTTCCCGTTCGGCAAGTTCAGCTCGCAGTACCTGTTCGGCACGGACGCCCCGCTGGGGCACGACCTGTTCAGCGAGGTCGTCTACGGCGCGCGGATCTCCCTGCTCGTGGCGTTCTTCGCGACCCTGCTGTCGGTGGTCATCGGCTCGACGCTCGGGCTGATCGCCGGGTACTTCGGCGGCTGGGTCGACACCGTGGTGAGCCGCACGATGGACGTCTTCCTCGCCTTCCCCATCCTGGTCTTCGCGATCGCCCTGGCCGGAGTCGTGCCGGACAGCGCGTTCGGGCTCAGCGGCGGCACCCTGCGCGTCGTGATGCTGATCTTCATCATCGGCTTCTTCAACTGGGGCTACATCGCCCGGGTCATCCGCGGGCAGACCCTGTCCCTGCGCGAACGGGAGTTCGTGGACGCCGCCCGCAGCCTCGGCGCGCGCGGCCCCTACATCCTGTTCCGGGAGATGCTGCCGAACCTGGTCGCCCCGATCCTCATCTACGCCACCCTGCTCATCCCCACGAACATCCTGTTCGAGGCGGCGTTGTCGTTCCTCGGCGTCGGCGTACAGCGGCAGCCGAGCGGCGAGCCGATGGTCACCTGGGGCGGCATGCTCTCCGAGGCCGTGCACTACTACACGCTCCCCCACTTCATGTTCTGGCCCGGCATGGCGATCTTCATCACCGTGCTGGCGTTCAACCTCTTCGGCGACGGGCTGCGCGACGCGCTCGATCCGCGTACTCGATGAATAGGGGGAACCGATGAGGAAGAGAGTGGTCCAGGTCGTCGCGAGCGGCAGCGCCCTCGCCCTCGTCCTCTCCGCGTGCGGCGGCGGGGGCGGCAGCACGACCGACAACGGCGCGACAGCCCAGTTCAACGCCGCCGTCGGCCAGGTGTTCAACCAGTCCGACAAGAAGGGCGGGACGCTCAAGTACGCGATCTCGTCCAACTGGGACTCCACCGATCCCGGCGACACCTACTACGGCCTGTCGTGGAACCTGATCCGGACCTACACGCGTGCCTTGACGATGTTCAAGATCGAGCCCGGCTCGGGCAGCCAGACGCTGGTCGGCGACCTGGCCCAGGACGTGGGCCAGACCAACGACGGCGGCAAGACGTGGACCTACAAGCTGCGGCCCGGACTGAAGTTCGAGGACGGCACGCCGATCACGTCCAAGGACGTCGAGTACGCCGTGTCGCGGTCGCTGGAGAAGGGCACGCTGGTCAACGGCCCGACCTACTTCAACGACTTCCTGGACCTGAAGGGCTACCAGGGTCCCTACACGAGCAAGGGCCAGGACAACCCGGCGATCGACACGCCGGACGACCAGACGATCGTCTTCCACCTCAAGCAGGCGTTCGGCGGGTTCGACTACTTCGCGATGCTGCCGTCGACCGCTCCGGTCCCGCAGGCCAAGGACACCGGCGTGAAGTACAAGGAGCACCCGGTTTCGTCCGGCCCCTACAAGTTCGAGTCCTACCAGCAGGACAAGAGCTTCACGCTGGTGCGTAACGATCAGTGGGACCCCAGCACCGATCCCAACCGCAAGGCGCTGCCGGACCGGTACGAGATCACCATCGGGGCCAACGCCGACGACATCGACAACCGGATCATCTCCGGCGACCTGCACGTCGACATCGCGGGCACCGGCGTGCAGCCGGCCGCGCTGAGCCGCGTACTCGGCGATCCGACGCTCAAGGCGAGGGCGGACAACCCGAGTTCGGCCCGGCTGAACTACACGTCGATCAACCCGAAGGTGGCGCCGCTGGACAACATCGAGTGCCGCAAGGCCGTCCTGTACGCCGCCGACCGCACCCTGTACCAGCAGGCCTACGGCGGGCCGCTGGCCGGTGGGGACATCGCCACCGGGCTGCTGCCACCGGTGATCCCGGGCTTCCAGAAGCTCGACATCTACCCGGCCGGCGCCGACAACAAGGGCGACCTGGACAAGGCGAAGGCCTCCCTGGCCGCGTGCGGGCACCCGGACGGGTTCGCCACCAATATGGCGTACCGGGCCGAGCGGCCCAAGGAGAAGGCGGTCGCCGAAGGACTCCAGCAGTCGCTGGCGCGGGTCGGCATCAAGCTGACGCTGAAGGCGTACCCGACGGGTGACTACTTCGCCCTCTACGCGGGCAAGCCGAGCTTCCGCAACAGCAACAACCTCGGCCTGATGACCAACAGCTGGGGCGCGGACTGGAACGACGGCTTCGGCTTCCTGCAGCAGATCACCGACAGCCGGGTCATCCGCGACACCGGCGGCTCGTCCAACCTCAGCGTCATGATCCCCGAGGTGGACAAGCTGATCGACCAGGCCATCGCCGAGACCGACAAGGCCAAGCGCGAAGCCATCTGGGCCCAGGTCGACAAGCGGGTCATGGAGGAGGCGGTCATCCTGCCCGGCGTCTGGGCCAAGCAGGTCACCCTGCGCGGCGTCGGCGTCACCAACGTGTTCGTCAACGAGGCGTTCGGCATGTACGACTTCACGACCATGGGTCTGCAGTGATCGCGTACATCCTCCGCCGGGTGCTGGGCGCGATCGTCACGCTCTTCGTGGTCAGCGTCATCACCTTCGGGATCTTCTTCCTGATCCCGAGGTGGGCGGGTGGTTCCGCGGAGAGCCTGGCCTCGCGCTACGTCGGGCGCACCGCCAATGAGGAGCAGGTACGCGTGGCGGCCGAGAAGCTCGGCTTCAACGACCCGCTCTGGGAGCAGTACGGGCGCTGGGTGAAGGGCATCTTCGTCGG
>JABFYB010000557.1 GCA_013361475.1 Hamadaea sp. | reverse complement strand
CTTCGCGATCACCGTTGCAAAGTCGTAATTTTGCATTGTGTTGTCGGAGTATTGCCGCCAGGAGTCGCCATAGTTACAGTGAGCCCACTCAGCGACAACCCGTTCCCCGAAGGGATGGATAGATGTCCGTAACGCAGTACCGCAGGGTGGCAGCCCTCGCGGCCGTGGCCGGACTGGGGCTCGCCCTCGCGGCCTGTTCGACGAAGGGCGACGACTCGTCCAGCAGCGGTGACAAGGTCACCATCACCGTGGACTGCATGCCGGTGGGCTCGCAGAAGGAGCTGCTGAAAGACTGGAACGCCGACGTCGAGGCGTTCCAGAAGCTCAACCCGAACATCACGATCAAGAGCGTCTCGGTCGGCGCTCAGTGCAACAACCCGCCGGACTTCACCGCCCGGCTCGCCGGCGGCACCGTCACGGACGTCTTCTACGCGTACATGACGGATCTCCAGCAGGTGCTGGACTCCGGCCAGGCCATGGAGATCACCCAGTACGTCAACAAGGACGTGATCCCCACCTGGGACAGCATCTCCAAGGAGGCCAAGGCCGCCTTCAGCGAGGGCGACAAGCTCTACGGCATCCCGACCAAGAACTACTCGATGGGTCTGCTGTACAACAAGAACCTGTTCCAGCAGGCCGGTCTGGACGCGAAGAACCCGCCCAAGACGTGGGAGGAGGTCCGGGAGGCGGCCAAGAAGATCGCCGCCCTGGGCAACGGCATCGCCGGGTACTCCGACTACAGCGCGGGCAACACCGGCGGCTGGCACTTCACCGCCGAGCTGTTCTCGCAGGGCGGTCAGGTCGTGACGGCCGACGGCAAGAAGGCCGACTTCAACAACGACCTCGGCAAGAAGGTTCTCCAGAACCTCAAGGACATGCGGTACACCGACAAGAGCATGGGTGAGAAGCAGCTCCTGCAGTGGGCGGACCTTCTGACCAACGCCGGGGCCGGCAAGGTCGGCATGTTCGTCGGCGCGCCGGACGCCACCACCGCGATCGTCACCCAGTTCCAGGGCAAGTACCAGGACTGGGCGATGGCCCCGATGCCCGGCCAGGGCGGCCCGGCCAAGGGCACCCTCGGCGGCGGTGAAGGCTACTTCTTCAAGAAGGGCCTGTCGAAGGCGCAGGTCGAGGCGGGCCTGAAGTGGCTGGCCTACGAGAAGCTGACCGTCGGCAAGGGCCAGTTCGACTACGTCCGGGCCAAGCCGGAGAACAACCCGGTCGGCCTGCCGCAGCCGCAGCTGTTCATCCCGGGCAGCGACGCGTTCAAGGCGGACAACGACCTGAAGGTCGCCAACGCGAACGTGACCGTGGACGACTTCGCGCTCTTCGCGAACAACCCCGTCCCGATCAAGTTCGAGCCGGCCAACGCCCAGGCGATCTACGCCATCCTCGACTCCGCGATGTCGGCGATCCTGACCAACCCGAACGCGAGCGTCGACGACGAGCTGAAGAAGGCCGAGGACAAGGTCAACCAGGCCTTGGCCGCCGCCGCCAAGTAGCCGCCGCCCAGTAAGTGAGAAGGCGTGGGGGCCGGTCCTGAGCGAGAGCCGGCCCCCACCTCACCTCAAGGAGCATTCCCATGCCTTCGGCGACCGTGGCGCCCAGCCCCGTCCACGCTTCACGACCTGCCGCGCCGGCCCGCCGCCCGCGCAAGGCCGGGGGTCAGAAGATCACCAACAACGTCACCGGGTACGCCTTCCTGATCGGCGCGATCATCTGCTTCGCGCTGTTCTCCTGGTATCCGATGGTCCGCGGCTTCATCATGAGCTTCCAGCGCACCCGCCGGGGTGTGACCACCTGGGTCGGCTGGGACAACTACGAGCGCATCCTCCAGGATCCGAGCTTCTGGACGGCCTGGAAGAACACGGCGTACTTCACGGTGCTGGCGCTGGTGCTCGGCTACGCCGTCCCGTTCGTCGTGGCCATCATCTTCAACGAGCTGCGGCACGCCCGCGGCTATCTGCGCGTACTGGTGTATCTGCCGGTCATGCTGCCGCCCGCGTCCGCGCTGTTCCTGTACAAGTACTACGCGTACGACCCGAGCGACGCCGGGCTGTTCAACGCCGTCCTCAAGTTCCTGCACCTGCCGACCTCCCAGTGGATGCAGTCCACCTCGATGGCGGTGCCCGCGATGGTGCTCGCGTCGACCTGGATGAACATGGGCGGCGCCGTGCTGATCTACCTGGCGGCGTTGCAGAACATTCCCGGCAGCCTCTACGAGGCGGCCGAACTGGACGGCGCCGGGCTGTTCAAACGCATCCGGCACGTCACCATCCCGCAGACCAAGCTGATCCTGTCGCTCATGGCGATGCTGCAGGTCGTGGCGACGATGCAGTTGTTCATCGAGCCCCTCATCCTGGCCAACGGCGCCGGTACGCAGGACTCGGCGACCTCGGTGGCGTACCTCATCTATCAGCACGGCTTCTTCCAGAACGATCTCAACGGCGCGGCCGCCCTCGGCGTGATCATGCTCGTGGTGCTGGGCGGCTTCTCCGCGGCATACCTCCGGCTGAGCGCGAAGCAGGAATGACGATGACGACACGTGAACAAGGCCCGCGGACGCTGCTGTCGCACACGCAGCTCACCCGGGGCAAGGGACCGGCGGTCTACTGGACGCTGCTGATCGCCATCGTGGTGATCTTCACGCTGGCCTTCATCGGCCCGCTCTACTGGATGGTGACCAGCGCCCTGAAGACGGGTCAGGAGGTCGCGCAGACCCCGCCGACGCTGTTCCCGGCGAACCCGGACCCGCAGAACTACATCGACGCGTGGAACAACCTCACGCTCGGCAAGCTGCTGTTCAACACCATCTATTACGCGGGCGGGGCACTGCTGTTCCAGCTCGTCCTGGACACGGCGGCGGCGTACGCCCTGTCGAAGCTGCGCCCGATCTTCGGCAACGTCGTGCTCGGCGCGATGCTGGCCACGCTGATGATCCCCGCGATGGTCCTCATCGTCCCGCAGTACCTGACCGCGATCGACCTGCCGATCCTGCACATCAGCCTGCTGGACTCGCCGTTCGCGATCTGGCTGCCCGCGGTGGCCAACGCCTTCAACATCTTCCTGTTGAAGCGGTTCTTCGACTCGGTGCCCCAGGATCTGATCTACGCTGGGATCGTCGACGGCGCCGGACCGCTGCGCATCCTCTGGTCGATCATCCTGCCGATCTCGCGGCCGATCCTCGGGGTCGTCTCGATCTTCGCGGTGACCGCCGTCTGGAAGGACTTCCTCTGGCCCAAGCTGGTGGAGCCCTCCCCGGAGACCAGGACGATCAGCGTCGGCATCTACGCCTTCGCCGGGGGCACCCCGCAGAACGTCGTGATCGCCGCGGCCGTCATCGCCGCGATCCCGACGGTGATCTTCTTCCTGATCTTCCAGCGCAGCATCATGGCCGGGCTCACCACGGGCGCCGTCAAGGAGTAGCAGCGCAGCGAGACCCCCAATTGAAGGCGATCCAACACAAGAAAGAGACTGCCTTGACGAACTCCGCCGCTTGGTGGCGCACCGCCGCGATCTACCAGGTCTACCCCCGCAGCTTCGCCGACGGCAACGGTGACGGCGTCGGCGACGTGGCCGGCATCCGTGCCCGCCTGGGCCACCTCAAGACCCTCGGTATCGACGCGATCTGGTTCAGCCCCTGGTACTCGTCGCCCATGGCGGACGCCGGCTACGACGTCGCCGACTACCGCGACATCGACCCGATCTTCGGCACGCTGGCGGAGGTGGAGGCGCTCATCGGCGAGGCCCACGACCTCGGGCTGCGGGTGATCGTCGACATCGTCCCCAACCACTGCTCGGACCAGCACGCCTGGTTCCGGGCCGCGGTCGCGGCCGGGCCGGGCTCGCCGGAGCGGGCCCGGTTCCACTTCCGGCCCGGCCGGGGCGCGAACGGCGACCTGCCGCCCAACGACTGGCAGTCGAACTTCGGCGGCTCCGGCTGGACCCGCGTGCCCGACGGCGAGTACTACTTCCACATGTTCGCCCCGGAGCAGCCCGACCTGAACTGGGCGAACCCGGCGGTGGTCGAGGAGTTCGACGACATCCTGCGGTTCTGGCTGGACCGCGGCGTCGACGGCTTCCGCATCGACGTGGCGCACGGCCTGGTCAAGGCGGACGGGCTGCCGGACATCTCATCGCTGGAGCCCGGCGCGGGCAAGCCGTACGAGGACCAGCCCGGCGTGCACGCCATCTACCGGCGCTGGCGCGCCATCGCCGACGAGTACACGGCCGCCGACCCGAAGCGGGAACGGGTCTTCGTCGGTGAGATCGTGGGGCCCGACCCCGAGGGGTTCGCCCGCTACCTGCGCTCCGACGAGCTGCACTCGGCGTTCAACTTCGACTTCCTGTTCTGCCCCTGGGAGCCGGCGCGGCTGCGTACCGTCATCGACGAGACGAACGCCGCCCACGCGCTGGTCGGCGCGCCGCCGACCTGGGTGCTGGCCAATCACGACGTCACCCGGGTGGTCACCCGCTACGGGCGGCTGGACTACACCGGCTTCGGCTTCGACGACCGTCGGCACGGCGTACCGTCTGATCTGGAGCTGGGGACCCGGCGGGCGCGAGCCGCCGCGTTGCTGTCGATGGCGCTGCCCGGCGGGGTCTACGTCTATCAGGGCGATGAGCTGGGCCTGTGGGAGGTCGAGGACCTGGACGACGATCTGCGGCAGGACCCGATCTGGGAGCGGTCCGGGCACACCGAGCGGGGCCGCGACGGCTGCCGGGTGCCGCTGCCGTGGTCGGGCGATCAGCCGCCGTTCGGGTTCTCCGGCCAGGGCGACACCGAGCCGTGGCTGCCGCAGCCCACGGGCTGGAAGGACTACACCGCCGAGGCGCAGGACGGCGACCCCGCGTCGATGCTGTCGCTCTACCGCGCGGCCCTCGCCGTCCGGCCCGAGTTCGGCGACGCGCCCATGGCCTGGCTCGACTCGGCGCCCGACGTGCTGGCCTTCCGGCGCGGCGACCTCATCAGCGTGTCCAACCTGGGCACCGAGCCGGCCGCGCTGCCCGCGGGGACGATCGTGCTGGCCAGCGGCCCGCTCGACGACGGCATGGTCCCGTCGGACACGACCGTCTGGTTGCGCGCGTAATCCTTCAGGGGACCAAGGCCGGTGGGGAGGACCCACCGGCCTTATTTTTGTTCACACCCCCGGAGTACGCTTCCCGGACGATCTTGGGAGGAACCATGGGTGACGATCTCCTCGCCGGCTGGCAGAGCTGGCGGGAACGGCGCGACCGGAGCCTGCGTAATCCGCACGGCTGGTTGAGCCTCACCGGACTGCACTGGCTGGGCACCGATCCGGCCACCTTCGACACCGTCCCCGGCCGATGGCGAGTGCTGGACGACACCGTCTACGTATCGGCCGACCGCGCGGACGGCCTCGTCCATCTCGGCACCCCGATCGACGGGGAGGTCGCCGTCTCGACGCCGGAGCGGGTGCACGCCGGGGAGGTCGAGGTGGAGGTCATCCAGCGCGGCGGGTGGTGGGCGCTGCGCGTACGCGATCCGCAGTCGCCCACGCTGACCTCGTTCACCGGCGTTCCGGCGTACGCCTTCGACCCGGCCTGGGTCGTCGACGGCCACTTCGAGCGCTTCCCCGAGGCGCAGGAGATCAAGATCGGCTCGGTGATCGACGGGCTCACCCACGCCGAGTCGGCGATCGGCGTACTGCGCTTCTCCGTGGCCGGGCAGGAGCTGGCGCTCACCGCGTTCGACGGCGGCGACGGCTCGCTCGACCTGCTGTTCCGCGACGCGACCAGCGGAGTCACCACGTACGCCGCCTCCCGGTCGCTGTCGGTGCCGGCGCCCGACGCCGACGGGCGCGTACGCGTCGACTTCAACCGCGCCTACAACATGCCGTGCGCCTTCACCGAGTACGCCACCTGCCCGCTGCCGCCGCCGGAGAACACGTTGCCGGTCGCGATCACAGCGGGCGAGCAGAAGTACCACTGACCGGCTCTCCTTCCGCGCTGGATCAGGGATCCGGGTCGAATCTTGGGCCATGATTCGACCCGGATCCCTGATCCAGCGCAAAGCAGCGGGGCGGCTCAGGGTTCGAAGCGGCCGGCGAGCAGCTCCTGCAGCCAGATCTTGGCCCGGATGAGCGGCCGCCGGATCCGCCGTTCCCGCCACTGCGCCTTGGCCAGCTTCCCCCGGGCCCGGGGCGTGTCCTTCAAATACCGCCAGCGCGCCCACGGCGAGCCCGGCCGGGCGAGCCGGATCGCTCCGACGTACAGCAGGATGGGGACGAACAACCCGACCAGTCCGGTCCAGATCTTCCCCTTGAGCAGGGTGATCGCGGCGAGGGCGAGGTTGAGGAGCGTACCGGCGAGGGCGATCGCCCAGTTGACCCAGCCGCCGCCCTCGGAGCCGGCGTTCAGGAACTCGTCGATCGCGATCGGGCGCAGCCCCAGCAGGAGCATCCCGGAGACCGCGACCGCGACGAAGACGGCGTCGACCGACGTACGCCCTTGTTCGGACCAGTAGACGTCGTCGAGGTGCAGGATCAGCGCGAACTCGTCGAGCACGAGGGCCGCCCCGATGCCGAACAACCCCGCTACCACGGACAGGGCGGCGGTATGCCCACGCGGGATGGCCAGGGCGGCCACTCCGCCGACGAGCATGAAGATCACGCCGAAGACCACGTGGTGGATGTGCAGGCCGCCCGGGGTGACGTTGCCGGGCCACCAGCTGACCTGGGCACGGATGAGGCGTACGGAGATCCGGATGAACGCGAAGCCGACCACCACGCCCGCGAAGAAGCAGAACAGCGGCAGCCGGCCGGTCTCGACGATCTCGTGGTCGAACCAATGCCCCATGACTAGATCTGATCACGGTGGGGAACCAGGTCGACCACAAACACCAGCACCACGCCGAGGCAACCACGGAGCGTGACACATAGATCGCTATGCGTATAAAATTGCCCGTCTGAGACCGATTTGTGACCCATCCCCTACGGGTTTACGCTTGGTATTCACGCCGTGACGGAGCACTGAGATCGGCGTCGAGGGATCCGCCCTCGACTCACGCGCTGAGCGCGAGAGTGGCGGAATGGGCGTTTTGCGTACTTTGTCAGCTCGGCGACCTCCCCGGACCCATCGCGCACAGTCTATCCCCCACATTGATGGCGTACATAGTGATCATTCGACGTATGTGCAGGTGGGCAGGGCTCTAGACGGTCGCTAAGGTCGACCAATGCGCCGAGACAA
The DNA here is from genome assembly GCA_013361475.1 of Hamadaea sp. GTDB lineage: Bacteria > Actinomycetota > Actinomycetes > Mycobacteriales > Micromonosporaceae > Hamadaea. The sequence continues at coordinate 8,721 of JABFYB010000557.1, read as the reverse complement.
CGACGTCAAGAGCGTGCTTACCGCCAAGGTTTCGCACGCCTTCACCCTCATCCGCGAACGCTTCACGACCAGCCCGCGCCGTGTCGCAGCGTTCGGCCTGGTGGCCGTCGCTGGGGCAAGCGCCCTGCTCCACACCTCCGCTGCCACGGCCGAGCCGAGCAGCTTGAACACCGCCAAGGCGGCCCAGGTGGTCACGGCCACCAAGGCCGCTACGTCCCCCGCCAAGTCCGCGGCCGCCAAGGCCACCCCGAAGTCGACGGCCACCAAGGCCGCGACGACCACGGCCAAGGTCAAGCCCACCGCGGGCTACAACCAGACGCAGATGGACAACGCCGCGATCATCGTCAAGGCCGGCAAGGAGCTCGGTATCTCCGAGCGCGGCCAGATCGTCGCCGTCGCCACGGCGATGCAGGAGAGCAACCTCTACAACCTGGCCAGCCACGTCGTGCCGGAGTCGCTCAAGTACGCCCACCAGGGCACCGGCGCCGACTACGACTCGGTCGGCCTGTTCCAGCAGCGGTACACCACCGGCTGGGGCACGGTCAAGGAGATCATGAACCCCTCCGAGTCGGCCAAGAAGTTCTACCGCGCGCTGCAGCGCGTGCCGGGATGGCAGAACATGCCCATCACCGTCGCCGCGCAGACCGTGCAGGGCTCCGCGTTCCCCGACGCGTACGCCAAGCACCAGGGCAACGCCACTGCGGTGGTCAAGGCGGTCAACGCCGTCAAGTGACATGACAGCACCCCGAGGGCGGGCCGTGACGATGACGTCACGGCCCGCCTTTTGCGTTGACCGGAACGCCCACCGCCACTAGCGGGACGGGACGATCCGGCGCAGCAGCTCGTCCCGGATCACCGGCCGGCTGCCGAACACCAGCAGGAACGCGGCCTCCCGGACCAGCCGCCCGGCCGCCGAGTCCAGCAGCACCGACCGGCTGCCGGTCTGCACGGCCAGCGCCGTGGCGCATCGCATCGCCAGTTCCGACGCGGTCGCCCGCGCGGCCGGCGTCGTCCCGGCGTCCGCCGTGAGCAGCGCCGCACGGCAATCGGCCAAGTCCGCCGTCAACTCCGGCACGACCGGAGAGTCGCCCAGCAGCCGGACGCAGCGCTCGGCGACGCCCAGCGCCAGGAATCCGTTGAGCGCCCAGCCCGGCGCCTCCCGCGCGGCCCAGTCGGCGTACGGCTCGGTGGCGACAAGGCGATCCGCCGAGACGAGATGGCCGTCGAAGGACACGGTGGCCGTCCGGCCGGCGTTCGCCGCCGACAACGGAACGATCTGTGCTCGCAGGGTGCCCGACTCCACCGCGTCCACGAAGAAGAACCGGACCCAGCCGTCGTCGCCGACCGCCGCGACGTGCAGAACGTCGACGAGATCCCAGCCGGTGACCCAGGCCGCCTGCCCGGTCAGCCGCCAACCCCCGGCCGACTCGGACGCCGTGAGCCCGCCGGCGCCCGGCCGGGCGCCGGAATGGGCGATCCCGCCACGGACCTCGCCACGTGCCAACGACGCCCGCCACTTTTCGCGTACCCCTGGCTCTGGAGACGAGGCCGCGGCTCGCAGCGGCCCCCGATGCTGGAGCCAGACGAACGCCGTGGCCAGGCAGCCGCCCGCGAACGCCGCGACCAGCGGCCCCACCTGATCGACCGGGCCGCCGACCGCCTCGTAGAAGCCCTCGCGGGCCAGTATCTCCACATGCGACACCGGTACGCGGTCCGCGCGGTCGACCTCCGTGGCGGCCGGAAACAGCACCTCGTCGGCGATCCGCGCGGCGGTGTTCATCATTCGGCGAAGATACCGCAACACAATCTGGCCTTGGAGGATACTTCACATTTCCCATATGATTTACGGATATCTCTGTCTCCGTCGAGCCGGAGGGCGCCATGAACGCTCGCCCCTCGTCCGTCACCCCGGCCCTACCCGACACGCCACCGGAACCCGAACCCGCGCGCCCGATCGGCGAGCGCGAGGCCGAGGAGTTCGTCGCGGCGCGCACCGTCCATCCGGGGGCCGACCCGCAACTCGGGGTCGAGCTGGAATGGCTGCTCGTGGACAAGCGGCAGCCGCGTGAACGAGTACCTTTCGACACCGCCCAGGCGGCCTTGACCGCGGCGTCGGCCCTGCCGCGCTGGGCCGCGCTGACCTGGGAACCGGGCGGCGCTCTCGAACTCAGCTCGCGCCCGGCGGGCACCGTCGCCGCCGCACTGGCCGACATGACCACCGAGCTGTCGTCCGTCCGATCCGCGCTGGCCGACGCCGAGATCTCCCTGGTCGGCGTCGGGCTGGATCCCGTCCGGCCGCCGCATCGCCTGCTCGACGCGCCCCGATACGCGGCGATGGAGGCCTACCTGGGCCGGCGGGGCGACGCCGGGCGCTGGATGATGACCGGCACCGCCTCCGTGCAGGTCTGCGTCCACTCCGGACACGAGGGACGCGGTCCGCTCGGCTTCCGGGAGCGCTGGCGGCTCGCCCACGACCTCGGCCCGGTGCTCGTCGCGGCCTTCGCGAACTCACCGATCGCGCGCGGGCTCCCGACCGGCTGGCGATCCACGCGCCAGGCCGTCTGGGCCAGTCTCGACCCGGGGCGTACGCGTCCGCCGACGGGCGACGATCCCCGCGAAGCCTGGGCGCGGTACGCCCTGGACGCCGGCGTGCTCTGCGTACGCACCGCCGAAGGGCCCTGGCTGGTGCCGGACGGGCTCACCTTCCGCGACTGGATCCGCACCGGGCTACCTCGCCCGCCGACCGCCGACGACCTGGCCTACCACCTCACCACCCTCTTCCCGCCGGTACGCCCCCGCGGCTACCTGGAACTGCGGATGATCGACGCCCAGCCCGGCGATCAGTGGACCGTGCCCTTCGCGGTCGCGACCGCGTTGCTCACCGACGCTCGCGCGGCGGATCGGGCCGCCGACGCCTGCGAACCGTTGCGCCGCATACCGAGGGTGTGGCAGGAGGCGGCCCGGCACGGGCTGAGCCGCCCCGCCTTCGCGATCGCCGCGGCGACCTGCTTCGAGGCCGCGCTCGACGCCCTGCCGCGGCTCGGCGCCCCACCACCGGTCAGCGCGCGCGTCGCCCAGTACGCCGACCGCTTCGTCACGCGGGGCCGCACTCCGGCCGACGCCTTGCTGACCAGGCTGGAAGGCCGAACGGAGGACGATCATGCCACGCTGTGGACATCCGCCGAGTCATAGGGGACAACCCTGATGGTTTCCCGTTGACCCCGTACGACACACTGTGCCGATGGGCAGTGAGATCACCAACGGTGAGATCGTCGTGTCCGGCCTGACCAAACACTACAAACAGGTCAAGGCCGTCGACGGGCTGTCGTTCACCGTGAAGCCGGGGCGTGTGACCGGTTTCCTCGGGCCGAACGGCGCGGGCAAGACCACCACTTTGCGAATGTTGCTGAACCTCGTCCGTCCCACCGCCGGGACGGCGACCATCGGCGGCAACCGATACGCAGACCTGACAGACCCGACCAAGAGCGTCGGGGCGGTGCTGGAGGCGTCCAGCGCGCACAAGGGCCGGACCGGCCGTAACCACCTCCGGGTCATCTGCGCGGCGGCCGGGCTCCCGGCGTCGCGGGCCGACGAGGTCCTCGCGATCGTCGGGCTGACCCCGGCGGCCAACCGGAAGTTCAAGGGATACTCCCTGGGTATGCGCCAGCGGCTCGGCATCGCGACGGCGATGCTCGGCGACCCGCAGGTGCTCATCCTCGACGAGCCGGCCAACGGCCTCGACCCCGAGGGCATCCGCTGGATGCGTGACTTCCTGCAGTCCCTGGCCGCCCAGGGCCGCACCATCCTCGTCTCCAGCCACCTGCTCTCCGAGATGGAACTGCTCGCCGACGACGTCGTCATCATCGCGGCCGGCAAGCTCGTCGCGCAGGGCGCCGTCAGCGACATCGTCGGCAACATGGGCGACGGCGGTCTGGTCCGGGTGCGTACGCCCAAGCCGGACGAGCTGATCGCGGCGCTGGACTCGGCGACCGTCGCCCGGCAGGACGACGGCGCGCTCGTCGTCACCGGCGCGACCGCCGCCGCCGTCGGCGAAGCCGCCCTGCGGGCCGGGGTGGCGCTGCACGAACTGGTCACCGAGCGGCCCGACCTCGAACGGGTCTTCCTCGAGCTGACCGCGGGCAAGGAGGCCATCCGATGAACCTGATCCGCAGCGAGTTCCTGAAGATCCGCACCACCAACGTGTGGTGGCTCTTCGCGCTCGGCACGGTCGTCCTCTGGGGACTCTCCTTCCTCGTCAACGCCGTCCAGTCGCACTACGTCCTCAACCCCGAGGGCGTACCGGACGATCAGGCCGCGACCTTCAGCGCGATGGCCAAACCGGCGGCGATGACCGCCTACCTCGCGACCACCGGGCAGTACTTCGGCCTGATGTTCGTGCTGCTGCTGGGCATCCTGACGGTGACGAACGAGTTCTATCACCAGACGGCCACGACGACCTTCCTGGCGACCCCGCACCGGACGGCCGTCATCGTCGCCAAGACCGTGGCGGCGGCCATCTTCGGCTTCCTGCTCTGGGCGGTGACGACCGTGCTCAGCGTCATCGGCACGGTCATCTTCCTCAACATCGAGAACGCCGAGGCGGCGTTCGGCGACTCGGCGGTCATCCGCTCGATCCTGCTGAACCTGCTCGCCTTCGCGTTGTGGGGGCTCATCGGCGTCGGCTTCGGCGTCCTGATCCGCAGCCAGATCGGGGCCACCGTCACGGCGCTGATCCTGTACCTCGTCGGCACCCTGGCGGTCTCGATCATCGTCCAGCTGCTGTCGCTGTGGCTCGACCAGGACTGGATCCAGCAGCTCGCGTGGGCACTGCCGTCCAACGCGTCCAGCCTGCTCGTCAGCGGAGTCGACCTGCCGGAACAGCCGCACTACTGGGTCGGCGGGCTCGTCCTGCTCGCCTGGGCCGCGGTCACCGGCGTCATCGGCACCCTCATCACCCGGAACCGCGACATCTCCTGACGCTCCTTTCGGGCGCTGTCGCTTGGGCGCTGCGCTCTTGGCGCTGCCGCTTTGCGCGCTGCCGCTTTGCGCGCTGCCGCTTTGGGCGCTGGATCAGGGTTCCCGGTCGCATCTTGGGGCAAGATTCGACCGGGAACCGTGATCCGGCGGAGCGTCCACCCGGCGGGTGACGGTCCGGCGGCAAGTCACCAGAGCGACGGCCGCGCCGGGTCGATCACGTGCAGCGGGACCTTCTCCCCGATGGCGTCGAGCACCACTCGCGCGTTCCCGTCCTGGGCGGCGGCGTACTCGGCGTCGGAAAGCGCCACGATCTGCAGGAACGCCAGTCCGCCGAACGGCGTGGGGATGGTACCCAACTCACTGTCCACAATGAAGCCCAGGGCGGTCAGCCGGGTGTCCAGGTCGCCCAGGGTCAACCGGCCCGGCCGCAACGTCTGGCCCGGCGTGAACCACTCCCCCGTCGCCAGCACGTACGCCGACAGCTGCTGGATCAGCAGCACCGCCCAGGCCGGCGGCGCATCCCCGGCCGGACGGCGTACGGCCCGGAGGGTGAACTCGAAGCCGAATCCGGAGTCGACCGGATTCTCGCTGTGCTTCTCGTACAGCTCCGACATCCCGTAGCTGATCAGGTGCCAGTGCGGCACCGGATCCTTCCGCGCGTAGATGCTGATCCCGTCGAGCGCCTCGACTCCGCCGAGGTAGGACGGCAGCTCCGGGGCGACGTGCAGCGGGACGGCATCGCCGTAGAGCCGCTCCAACGCGGCGTCGATCGCGCTCCAGCCGGGCGCCGAGTCTTCGCCCACCATGCACGCACGGTACCCCGGATCACCTACTTCTTCTTGCCGAAGATCGACCGGATCGCGAACCAGAGGATGCCCACGCCGATCACGATGCCGACGAGCCGTAGGTAGCCCTGTTCGCTCCAGCCCTGGCCAGGAGTCGGCCCGTCGGCCCACGCCGGCCCGTCTGACCATGTCGGCACGATGTCGGCGAGGAGGGTGAAACGACGCATCGGCACTCCGGCGGGGTTTCGGAAACCGGCCGGACGGGCAATCACCTCGCCGACCGAAGGAGGAGCCTTGACTGTAACGGATCCGGAGAGCTGGGAGTCCGAGGAATGGGGCGGACGCAGCATCGCACGCGTTCTCGCCGACGAGCACACCCGGCTCCAGACCCTCCTCGAAGATGCCCTGACCGCGACCGGCGCCGTCACGACCGGGACGACCGAGACCCGGCAGATCGCCGACGCCTTCATCGCCGCGATGAGCCGTCACCTGTCCGCCGAGGAGCAGGAGCTCTACCCGGCCGCCCGCACCGCCCTCGACAACGGCGACCGGATCGTCGACGACGAGATCGAAGCCGACCGCGAGATCCTGCGCGTCCTGGCCGACCTGCACAAGGCGGACCCCGACGGTGCGGAGTTCGCCGCCCTGCTCGCGCGGGCCGACCTGCACCTGCGCCGGCACGTACGCACCGCCGACGAGGACATCTACCCCGAGCTGCGCCGCCGGCTCGACCGCGAAGAGCAGGTGAAGCTGGGCAACCGGATCGACATCTTCGAAGAGGCGGCGCCGACCCGGCCGCACCCGAACACGCCGTCCACCCCGCCGCTCAACAAGGTGGTGGACCCCGCGCTCGGCACGATCGACAAGATGCGGGACGTGTTGTCCGGCCGGAAGACGCGTCCGCAGGACCTGTAGCGCCTGGCGCAGCGTGCCCGCCCTCCTGATTCGGAGGGCGGGCACCCGTGTTTGTGCGGCGACGAAAACGACCTAGGCGAGAAATGGTCGCCGGAGCAGCCATTTCTCGCCTAGATCATTTAAGGGGCCCGCGGGGACGGCTCGCAAGCCCGCGCGAACCCGAGTAAGCCAAGCGGGCCGAGGTGGGTCAGCGGCGACGACCCCGCCAGTACGCCCGAGGCGCCCATCCCGCGAGCGAGAGGGCCACGAAGAGCAGACCCGCGGTGTTGAGCGTCGACGCGTTGATGATGTCGTTGGTCTCCACGTCCAGCCACTGCACGAGCAGCGAGATCGCGAAGAGGGCGACTCCGATCCAGGCGAACATCTTTGACCCCTTCACATTGAGGGCGCTAAACGTTACTGTCCGGTAAACGCGACAACCTTTCGCATTACCCGAGAGTTCCGTCGTGAAAGGACACTGCCCATGTCCGTCACATTCCAAACCAGGGCCACCCTCGTCCTGGTCCTCACCGCCGCGATGGTCGCCGTCGCCCCAGCCGCCCCCGCGGCCGCCGCGAGCGCGTACCTCAAGCCGAACGACTACTGCCTCGACCAGTGCAACGACATCCTGCCGCCGGGCGAGAACGGCAACGCCACGCTGGCCGGAATCCTGTTGCACCAAAGCATCGGCACCCGCCCAGCCCACTCCGCCGACCAGCTCGCCGCGTACGCGAACCTGCTCAGCGCGTACACCGGGTTGACGGACGAGCAGATCGGCCAGTTCTACAACGACGGCGCCTTCGGGGTGCCGGCCGGGCAGGTGGAGAGCACGATCAGCCCCCGGTCCGACGTCACCATCGTGCGCGACAAGGCGACCGGCGTACCGCACGTCACGGGGACCACCCGTGAGGGCACCATGTTCGGCGCCGGGTACGCCGGTGCGCAGGACCGGCTGTTCCTCATGGATCTGCTGCGGCACGTCGGCCGGGGCACCCTGACAAGCTTCGCCGGCGGCTCACCCGGCAATCAGGAGCTGGAACAGAGCGTCTGGCGCAACTCGCCGTACACCGAAGCGGATCTGCAGGCACAGGTGAACGCCCTGCAGAGCCGCGGCGCCCGTGGAGCGCAGCTCTACACCGACATCACGCAGTACATCGCGGGCGTCAACGCGTACATCAACCACTGCATGAGCCAGTCGCCGGTGGACTGCCCCGGCGAGTACGTGCTCACCGGTCACCTCGACGCGGTCACCAACGAGGGCGGCCCGGAACCCTTCAAGGTCACCGACATCGTGGCCATCTCCGGCGTCGTCGGCGGCCTGTTCGGCGGCGGTGGCGGCGGTGAGATGGCCTCGGCGCTCGTCCGGGTGGAAGCCCAGGCGAAGTACGGCGTGACCGTCGGCGACCAGGTCTGGCGCGCCTTCCGGGAGCAGAATGATCCCGAGACGCTCCTGACTCTCCACAATGGGCAGAGCTTCCCGTACGGGCAGTCGCCCGTGAACGCCACCGGCGTGGTGCTGCCCGACCGGGGCACGACATCCGACGTACCGGTCGTCTACCACCGAACCGGAAGCGCCGGCGTCTCCGCTGAGGCTGTCGAGCCGGCGACCGAACGCAAGGGCATGTCGAACGCGATCGTGGTCTCCGGCTCCATGACGGCGACCGGCAATCCCATCGCCGTGTTCGGTCCGCAGACCGGCTACTTCTCGCCGCAGCTGCTCATGCTGGAGGAGCTGCAGGGACCCGGCATCAGCGCCCGGGGCGCGTCGTTCGCCGGGGTCAACCTCTACGTGCAGCTCGGCCGGGGCCAGGACTACGCCTGGAGCGCCACCTCCGCCGGGCAGGACATCACCGACACGTACGCCGTCCAGCTCTGCGAGACCAACGGGTCCACCCCGACGGTGAACTCGATGGCGTACCTGTTCCGAGGCGTGTGCACGCCGATGGAGACGCTGCGGCAGGACAACGCCTGGCAGCCCACGACGGCGGACTCGACGCCGGCCGGGTCCTACTCCCTGATCACCTACCGCACGAAGTACGGCCTGGTCACACATCGCGGGCTGGCC
>JABFYB010000547.1 GCA_013361475.1 Hamadaea sp. | reverse complement strand
CTCCGATCTCGTGGTGCGCGGCTGAGGGCCGCGCCCGACGGGGAGGTCCCGGCTCGGTTGAGCCGGGACTTCCACCTGTTGTGGTCCGGTCAGACGGTCAGCTACGTCGGCGACCGGGTCACCATGTTCGTCGTCCCGGCGACGATGGTGTTCCTGCTAGGTGCGTCGGCGTTTCAGGTCGGGCTGGTCAGCACCGCGCAATACCTCGCGATACCGCTGCTCAGCCTGATCGCGGGAGCGCTGGCGGACCGGTGGGACATGCGCCGCATGCTCATCGCCTGCGACCTGATCCGGTTCGTGGCGATCGCGGCCATCCCGGTCGCGTACTGGCGCGGGGTGCTGTCGGTCCCGCTGCTGTTCGGCTGCGTCGCGGTGGTCAGTGCGGCCACGGTCTTCTTCAACATCGGCTACATGCCCGCGGTGGCCACGATCGTCCACAAGAACGAGCTGGTACGCGCGAACGCCCGCATGGAGGCCAGCCGTACGGTGTCGGAGCTGGGCGGACCCGCCCTGGCCGGCGCCCTCTACCAGGGCCTCGGAGTCTTCTCCCTGGTGGTGGACGCGGTGTCCTACCTGGCGTCGGCGGTCACCATCCGGGGGATGCGGCCGTTCGCCCAGCGGGAGCGTACGCACCAGCGGATCTGGACCCGGTCGGTGACCGGGATGCGGCGCAACTGGAGCGATCCTGTGCTACGCCGGAGCACGGCGGGAACGTTGCTGGCCAACATCGGGGGACCGATCTTCGTCACCCAGATGCCGGTGCTGGCGTACCAGGGACTGCACATGAGCGCCGGAGTGTTCGGCGCGGTGATGTCCGTGGCCGCCTGCGGATCGATCCTCGGCGCCCTGGTCGCGCCGAAGGTCAGCCGCCGGGTCGGCTCGGGCCGGATGCTGGCCCTGTCGATGGTCGCCCACTCCGCCTCCGGGCTGGGCCTGCTGTTCGTGCCCCGGTTCCCGGGCGCGATGGTGCTGGCGGCGACGCTGACCTCGTACGGCTTCTTCTTCGCCTGGTACAACATCAACAGCGCCGCCGTCCGCCAGGCCCGGGTGCCCGTGGCCGACCAGGCGATCATTCACGGGGCGTACCGGACGATCACCTGGGGTGTCATCCCGATCAGCACCTTCGTCGGCGGATGGGCGGTCACCCGGCTCGCCGGGCAGATCGGCGTCCTCGACGCCGCCAAGTACGCCATGCTCGCCGCGACCGTCATCGGCATCGCCTCGATCGTGCCGCTCGGCGGCATGCAGCGACTGCTGACGACGGCCGCTCCGATGGCGGCGACCCCGCCGCAGCGCTCCACCGTGGAGGCAAGCGCCCGATGAAGACCGTCCTCGTCACCGGGGCGTCCTCCGGCATCGGCCTCGCCACGGCCATCGCGGCCGCGCGAGCCGGATTCGCCACCGTCGCCACCGTTCGCCGGCCCGACGGCGACCTCGCCCTGCGCGAGGCGGCCGAACAGGCCGGCGTCGCGGTCGACGTGGTCAGCCTGGAGGTGACCGACCCCGAGTCGGTGACCGAATGCGTCCGGTCCGTCATCGCCTTGTACGGCCGCCTCGACGCCGTCGTCAACAACGCCGGGGTCGCCGCGATCGCCCCGACCCTCGAACTCGGTACGCAGGAAGACCTGCGGGCGAGCATGGAGGTGAACTTCTTCGGCACCGTCGCGGTCAGCCGGGCGGCGATGCCGCATCTGCGGACGACGCGGGGCCGGCTCGTCACCATCAGCAGCGTCCGGGGTGTCATCGGGCAGCCGTTCAACGAGTGCTATTCGGCCGCCAAGTTCGCGGTCGAAGGCTTCATGGAGGCGCTGGCCCCGGTGGCGGCGGAGGTCGGTGTGGCGGTGTCCCTCGTGGAACCGGCCGCCGTGCTCGACACCGCCTTCGTCGCCAGCGCCCGGGCCGACCCGATCGCCTTGCTGGCCCGGTCCGGCTGCTACACAGACGCGTTCCGCGCGTACCGCCGGTGGGTGGCGACCGGGGCGATCGAGGCGGCGCAGGAGGCCGCCGACGTCGCGGCGGTCGTGCTCGACGTGCTCACCTGTGATCGGCCCCCACTGCGGATCCAGACCAGCGAGTACGCCCGCCGGTACGTCGCCCGCAAGCTCGCCGACCCGTCCGGTGCCACCGTCCTCGACCTGACGAGTTCCTGGGTCCGCTGACGGCAGCCGATCTACGCGAAGAGGGCTCCGGCGCGCTGCCGGAGCCCTCTGCCGTGGGCGGCTACTTGATGGCGGCGAGGATGCCCGTCCAGAGCCGGACCCGGGCGGCGAGCGCGTTGTTCACCGTCTCGGCGCACTCGGCCCACTTGGTCTCGTCGTCACCGCACAGGTCTGCGAGCATCTGCATCGCCATCGGGGTGTGCTCCTCCCCGTCGACCTCGATGTGCCGGGCGAGGTAGTCCACGAAGGTGTCCAGCTTGCCGTCCTGGTGGGCGTTGACCTTCACGACCTGCTCGAACATGTCGGGAATGAGGTCCTCGCGGCCGAACGCGAACGCGGCCGCCTGACAGTGCACCGGCGCTTCCTGGATGAACTTCCAGGTCGTCCCGACGAACTCGGCCGACGGGGCGGGCACCTCCGCCGCCTCCAGCGCGTCCGGGACGTCCTTGCCGTCGCGCAGCAGCTCGATGAAGGTGTCGATGGCGGTGCGATCGGCGCCGGCCTGCGACATCCCGCCGAGGTACAGCTCGAAGTGACTGATGAAGCCGCCCTGCAACTCGTCGCTCTCCTCGACGAGGACGATGTCGTTGATCAGGCGGCGGCTGCCGGTCGGCCCGGTCGGCACCCACGGCAGGTCGACGCAGGTCAGCTGCCGCTGCAACGACTTGAGCAGCGACATGAAGTCCCACACGGCGTACACGTGGTGTGTCATGAAGGTGGTGATGGCCGCGTGGCTGTCCAGCGCGGCGTAGAGCGGGTGACCGACCACCTTGTCGCGCGACGGCGTGATGGCCGCCTTGAGCCTTTCGATGCCGGGGTGGGTGTCGCCCCAGTCGTAGCGAGACATTGGTCCTCCTTGACCAGTTGGGGGTGGGGAAAGGGAAGATCAGGCGGTGAGGAGCGTGGCGTGCCGCGTCCGCAGCTCCCGCTTGAGCACCTTGCCGGTCGGGCCGAGCGGGAAGTCGGCGGCCGACTCGGCGATCAGCACCGCCGCCAGGGTGGCCAGCCCGGCCGCGGTCAGCTCCTTGTTCGCCTTCTCCAGGACCGCGTCGGCGGTCCAGTCCACGCCGGCCTGAAGCTGGACGACCGCGATCGGGCGCTGGCCGCCCTCGGGCGCCGGTACGCCGATGACCGAGCAGTCGAGGACCGCGTCTGCGCAGTCGGCCAGCAGCACCTCCTCGAGGCCGAGGCTGTAGACCGGACCGGTGAGGGTGTCGATGACGTCCACCGTGCGGTCGAGGTGGTAGAAGTTGCCCTCGGCGTCCATGCGGGCCACGTCGCCGGTCAGCCAGTAACCGTTGAGCCGGAAGCTGTCGGTGAGCCGGTCGTTCTTCCAGTAGCCGGGGGTGATCGAGGGCGCCTGGACGGCCAGCAGCCCGACCGTGCCGACCGGCAGTTCGGCGCCGTCGTCGTCGAGGACGGTCGCGTGGCGTACGGCGGGCTGCGGTTTGCCGACGCAACGGTCGTTGCGGGGCGTCTCCGGCGTCCAGAGCCCGCCGAACAACGCCATCCCCATCTCGGAGGAGCCGAGTCCGTCGACGAACTGGGAGCCGGGCAGCGCCGCCTCCTCGGCCGCCTGCCGGGGCAGCAGCCACGGCTTGATGAGCCCGGCCGGTCGCTCGCCGAGCGTCACCAGGCGGCGGATGTGTCCATAGTGGGCGGAGTCGCCGGTGTTGAACCAGGAGTGCACCTTCGCCGCGCCCTTGACCGGCAGCTCACCGGTGGCCAGCTCGACGAAGGTACGCGGGAACGAGGCCAGCATCGTCGGCTGGAACGCCTCCATCACCGGCTCGACCGTGGCGCGCCGCCAGTCGCCCATGACCACGGTCGGCAGCCCGATCAGCACGGCGGTGAGGAAGTAGCTCAGGCCGCCCGCGTGCGTGTGCGGCATCAGCGACATGAGCCGGTCGTAAGGCTCGGCCGGGAACCGGATCATCCGGTCCTGCTTGCCGTCCCAGAAGCTGCGGTGGCTCAGGGTGGTGGACTTCGGCGTACCGGTGGTGCCGGAGGAGTGGATCAGGGCGCAGACGTCGTCGGGCTGATGCTGATAGGGGTACGCCTCCGGCAGCGCGACGGAGTCCGCGTCGAACGCGGCGACCTCGGCGGCGAGCGCCAGGAAGCGCGGCCGCCGCTGCGGATCGGCCCGGTATGCCGAGGCGAGCCGAGTGGTGTCGTCGGCGACGATGCCGACCACCCCGACGTGGTTCAGGTACCGCATCATGACGTCCGGCCGCATCGCGTCGTTGATCGCGGCCGGAATCGCACCGAGCGCGGTCAACGCCAGGTAGTGCAGCAACGGTTCCAAGCCTTCGGCGACCACGATGCCGACCGGCTCGCCGGCGCGTACGCCGTTGGCGTGGTACCACTTCGCGTACCGGTCGCGCAGGGCGGCGAGGTCCTGGAGGCTGTGTCCCCGGAGGACGACGTTCCCGCGGTGATCCGTGGTGTGGCTGTACACCATCGGCACCGCCCGGTTCGGGTTGTGCCGGACGGCGTACTCCAGGAAGTTGCCGGCGCCGAGGCCGGGCTCGGTCATGAACTGCTGGCGCACCTCAAGCGGCGCGATCGGACTGTCGCTCATCGCGACCCTCCAAGCGATCGGTAGGGGTGGGATCGATAGGGGTGAGATCGGTCAGGACTTCGGCGGCCGCCCGGTGGCCCGAGCGGATCGCGCCTTCCATGAGCCCGAAGAACTCGGTGCTCGTCTCGGTGCCGGCCCAGTGCACGCGGCCGTGCGGGCGGGTCAGGTGCGGGCCGCCGCGGAGCCAGTCGCCGGGCCCGAACAGGGCGGCGTAGCAGCCCCGGCTGTAGGGATCGGTGACCCAGTCGGTGACGTGGACGGCGATCGGCGGCGGCAGCAGGGGGAAGAGCGCGGCGGCCTGTTCGGTCGCCTCCGCCCGCTGGGTCACGAGGGGAAGGGCGGCGTACCGGTGGGCTTCGGCTCCGGTGACGAATCCGGTGAGCACCCCGACCGATCCGTCGGCGGGCGAGTCATCCACAGTCGACAGGAGCGGGCCCCGCTCGCTCACCGACCAGCCGGACAGCCCGTGCGCCCGCCACAGTGGCGCGGGGTAGACCAGGTGCACCTTGACCGCGGAACCCGGCGCGGTACGCGTACCGGACCGGCGCTCGGGCAGGCCCGGACGAAAGTCGATCGCGTCCGCGAGCAGGGGCGGGATCGCCACGATCACGGCGTCGGCGCTCTCGTCGCCGTTGACGACCACCCGGTCGCCGTCGGCGTGGATCGCCTCGACCTGATAGCCCAGCCGGACGTCCAGCCCGGCCGCGAGGTGGGCGCAGATCTGATGCGCGCCGCCGTCCACGCGGTCGGCCTGTGCGCCGCCCTCGAACGCGTTGAGGTAGTTCAGCCCGCCCCCGGAACGCAGGTAGAACGCCATGTGCAGGACGGAGACCGCGGCCGGGTCGGCCGCCATCATCTCGCCCAGGAACAGCGGGAAGAATCGGCGCGCGTCCGGATGCCGCAGGTTCCGCTCGGCCCAGTCCGCGGCCGTCTCCGCGTCGAGCGCTTCGGCGTCCGCGCTCGCCCACGGCTGCTCCGGGCGTACGCGGCGGGTCAGGTCGTCGAGGCGGTCGAACAGGTCGCCCAGCGCGACCGCGTTCAAGGGCGGGAACCGGCCGGACTGTTCGGTGAGGTCCGGGAAGGCGAACCGGCTCGCGCCCTCCGTCGTCGTCGGCGTCGTCTTCAGCCCCAGCCGGTCGAGCAGGTGATGCAGACTGGTGTGCCGGTCGCCCAGGTACGCCGCCCCGGCGTCGGCGAAGCTGCCCGGTGCGACTTCGACTCCGTGCGTACGCCCGCCGACGCGGTCGCGCGCCTCCAGGACGGTGACCGCCACGCCCTGCCGGTGCAGGGTGTCGGCGGCGGTCAGCCCGGCGAGCCCGGCTCCGACGACGAGCACCCGGGCGGCGGTCATCGGGCCACGCCCGCGATCCGGCCGGCGAGCGCGATCGGTGAGGGCGCCAGCAGGAACTCCTCGAAGGTCAGTTCCACGCCGTACTCCCGGGCGACGGCGCTGAGCACCCGGGTGGCGAGCAGCGAGTCGCCGCCGAGGGCGAAGAAGTCGGCGTCGGCGGCGACCTCCGGCCGCTCCAGGACACGGCCGAAGATCTGGGACACTCCGTCGACGGGCATGGTTGCGGCCTCCTTGGTCCGCCGCCGGTCGACCTTCCCGCTGGCCGTGTAGGCGAGCGAGGGGACGACCTGGACGCGGCTGGGGATGAGATGGGTGGGAACACTGCCTCGCAGGTCGGCGAGGACGTCGGCGGCGAGCGTCGCGGTGGCGACGCCCGGACGGGGAACCACGTACGCCACCAGCGCGGCGTGGTCGGCGACGCGTACGCCCGCCACGGCCACGGCGGCGACGGCGGGATGGGCGGCGACGTACGCCTCGACCTCGGCCGGATGCACGCGTACGCCCCGGATCTTGATCTCGTCGTCGATCCGTCCTTCGTGGACGAGTACGCCGTCGGCACGGCGGCTGACCCGATCGGCGGTGTGGAAGTAGCCGTCGCGGAACCGTTCAGACTGCACACCGAGATAGCCGAGGGCCACGGACGGACCGCCGATGACGAGTTCGCCGTCCTCGGTGATCCGCTCGACGACGTGGGGGAGGGCGCGCCCGATGGGTACGGCGCCGTCGGCTCCGTCGAGGTCGACGGCGTGCGTCACGAGCGTGGTCTCGGTGCACCCGTACGTGTTCAGGAGACGGGCGTGCTTGTTCTTCGGGCCGCACCAGTCGGCGACCCGGGCGGGGTTGGCCGCCTCGCCGCCGATGACCACCAGGCGTACGCACTCCGGCAGGGCGGCGTCGTCCTCGGTCAGATGGTTGACCAGCTCGTGCCAGTACGCCGTCGGCAGGTCGACGACGCTGATCCGCTCGCTCTCCAGCATCCGCAGGAACCGCCGGAACGAGCCGGAGTGCGCGTCGGGATGGAAGACGAGGGCCGCGCCGGTGGTGAGGGCGGTCAGGATCTCCTCGAAACAAGTGTCCCAGTTGAGCGACGCGAACTGCAGGACCCGGTCGTCCGGGGTGAGCTCGAACAGCTCGGCCAGCGATCGAGTCGCGGTGGTGATCGCCCGATGCGGGGTCAGCACTCCCTTGGGTGTTCCGGTCGACCCGGACGTGAACAGCACGTACGCCGTCTCCGAAGGCACCAGATCACGGTTACGCAGGTGATCTTGGGTATCGGACGGCGGCATAACCGTGATCTGCAGAGAATCCAGCACGGCGCGGCAGCCGGACGCGGCGAGCAGGGCGGAGCGCCGTTCGGGCGGGAAGGCCGGATCGATGGGGCAGTAGGTTCCGCCGGCCAGCCACACGCCGAGCATCGCGACGACGGTCTCGGGATCGTGCCGGGCCAGGACGCCGACCGGTCCCGGTGACGGCCCGAGACGCTGGGCGGTCTCCCGCGCCAGCGCCTCCAGCTCGGCGTATGTCAGTGTGCGGGGCCCGGCCACCACCGCGGGCCGGTCGCTGTACGCGGCGGCCGCCCGGCGGAACGCCGCCCCGAGATCGTCTGTGTCCACATCCCACCCTCAAACCGCTGCCGTTGGTGGGAGTGGAGTCTCACAGTGATCACTGCGAACTCACTTCAGATCCGGTGCGAATCCGCCACGCGGTCCACGTCGGAGTCGGTGAGCAGCAAGTCCGCTCCGCATTGCCGGGCGAAGCGGCGGACGACGTCGTCGAGGCGGAAGCGGTCGGGGCCCGCCTCCACGACGAGGTGGGCCGAGATCAGCTCGTCGAGCAGTCGCCGCACCCGCCGGAGGGAGGTGCCCGGTCCGCCCGCGTCGTCGAGGCTCAGCGACGGCGACGGGTTCAGGCCGAGCCGTCCGAACAGGTACGCCGCCGCCGGGCTGAGCGTCTCGTGCGCGCTCACCAGCGCCGCGCGTACGCTGCGCGGGTCGTCGTCGAGCAGCCGGTCGCCCTGCTCGTCGAGTTCGTCGGCGAACGACGCGACCGACTGCCATGGGCGGGCGGCGAGCTTGGTCCCGGCGAGCCGCGTGGCGAGCGGCCAGCCGCCGCACCACTGCACGACGCGGCCGGCTCCCGGGTCGCGCATGCGGTCGGCGCCGACGATCCGGGTCAGGAGATCGGTGGTCGCCTGCGGTGTCATCGGCTCGATCCGGAGCGCGTGGACCGCGTGGTGCGCGGCGAGCGCGAGGAACCGGCGCCGGCTGGTGGCCACGAGCTGGCTGAGCGTGGTCGGCGGGACGAACGCCAGCAGCTGGTCGAGCGATCCGGCGTCGTCGAGCACCACCAGCACCCGGCGTCCGCTGAGGAGGGTCCGGTAGAGCGAGGCCCGCTCGTCCACGGTAGAGGGGAGTTCGGCCTGGGCGACGCCGAGCCCGCCCAACGCCGAGCCCAGGGCGTCGCGTGTCGTGACCTTCTCACCGTGTAAGTCCACGAAGATCTGCCCGTCGGGGTACCGCTCGGCGACGGTGTGCGCCCAGCGTACGACCAGGGCGGTCTTGCCGATGCCGCCGGCTCCGGAGACCATCAGCACTCGCGGCTCGTCGGCCGGCCGGCTGATCGCGCGGGTCAACGCGGCCAGCTCGCTGTCGCGCCCGGTGAAATGCCCGACGCTCGCCGGCAGCTGCGCGGGATACCGCGTGCCCGGCTCGCTCGCCTCCAGCACCGGTTCGGTGGTCCGGCCGGGCTCGCCGCGCAGGATCGTCGCGTGCAGGTTGCGCAGGTCCGCGCACGGGTCGCTGCCGAGTTCGTCGGCCAGCCGCTCGCGCAGACAGTGGTACGCCTTGAGCGCGTCCGCCTGCCGGTTGCTGCGATAGAGGGCGAGCATGAGCTGGCCGGCCAGCCGTTCCCGCAGCGGGTGGGCGGAGACGGTGGCGGTCAGCTCGGCGACGACTTCGCCGTGCCGGCCCAGCTCCAGATCGGCGTCGAAGCGTTCCTCCAGCAGGCCGAGACGCAGCTCGGTCAGGCGTACCCGGTCGAACTCGATGCCCGGCGCGGTCACCCCGTCCAACGGGGCGCCGCGCCACAGGTCCAGCGCCTGTCTCAGGCACGCGGCGCGGGCGTCGGGCGTCGCGGCCTGCCGGGCCCGGCGCGCCAGGTCCTCGCACTCGTCGAGGTCGACCCGCACCTCCCCGAGCGCGAGCAGGTAACCGGGATGCCGGGTCTCCAACGTCTCACCGACCTTGCGGCGTAACGAGGACACCAGCCCCTGTACGCGCGAGCGGGGCGAGGCCGGCGGCCGGTCGTCCCACAGGCAGTCGATGATCCTCTCCGTGGAGACGACCGTTCCCTTGACCAAGGCCAGCGCCGCGAGCAGGTTCCGCTCGAGCGGCGACAGCGACACGCTGACTCCCGATACCCGGACCTCGGTCGGCCCGAGCAGAGAAATCTCCAACATCAATAACCCCTACCGAACTGATGACTCGATACAAGGATCGCGGCTATAGTCGGCCGCGTCGATGTGCTCTATGTCGATGCATCGGTGGGACAGCGGACGGACAACCCTGTCGCGCCAAAACGTTAGAACGCGCGTGCGGGGGTGGGCGGTCGGTCGAACGGAGAGGGTTTTATAGACCGGAGACTATGGACCTGGTCAATGGCGTGACGCGATGACGGGTCGGATGCCGGTCCGTACTCGTGCAGGCCTCGCGCCGGCCGCCACAAGCTGAAGACGATCGAGGAGAATCTCCAGGTTTAAGGCGGTTCGGCCGTCCCGGCGGGTTAGCGTCGTATCCGACGACTGTTTCGCCGCCGGGAGGGCGCGATGCTCACGACCGAGGGCCGGCGGCTGCTGACCGCCAAACTGGACCGCCGGTTCGACCTGCTCGATGTGGACGGCGACGGCCACCTGGGCGCGCGGGAACTGGACGATCTCGCGATGGGCATCGCGGCGGGCTTCGACGTGCCGCTGGACGCGCCGACCGCGGTGGCGCTGCGTCAGGCGTACGCCCGCATCTGGAGCGAACTGTCCCAGCTCGACGCCGACGGCGATGGTCTCATCAGCCGGGGGCAGTACGTCGACGCCTGGCTACGGGAGGCCGAGCAACCCGGGCTTCTCGCGGATCTCGTGCGTACTTGCGCCGAGGCCGTCGCGGCGGTGGCGGGCGCCGAAGGCGACTTCTACGAGCCCGCGTTCGTACGCCTCCAGGCGCTCTCGGGCGCCCACCCGGATCAGGGTGCCGCGGCGTTCGCCCGGCTCGACACCGATCACGACGGGATGGTGTCGGTGGCGCAGTTCGCCGACGCCTACGTGGACTTCTTCACCAGCGAGAATCCCACCGCGCCGGGTAACGCCCTGTTCGGCCGCATCGAACCGTGGTGACGGCTATCGTGGGCCTATGTCCGTGTATCACGCACGGCCGCTGGTTGATCCGCGCCGACTGTGGACCGGTGGCGTCGTCGCCGCGATCGTCGTCGCCGGCGTGGTGGTGGTCTGCTTCCTGATCGTGCGCGGCATCCTGGACATCCCCGTCCTGGGTGTCGACCTGTCCGGCGGCATCTTCCTGCCGTCGATGCTCGGGTACGCCTTCGGCGCGGCGGTGGCCACCCTGCTGCTGACGGGCCTGGCGCATCTGCTGCTGCTCACCACCCCGCGCCCGCGCTTCTTCCTGGGCTGGATCATCGGCGTCATCACCGCCATCGGGGTGATCGTGCCGTTCACCAAGAGCGCGCCGCTCGAAGTCCAGCTCGCCACCGCGGCGGTCAACCTGATCGTCGGGATCACCATCGGAGTGATGCTGTCCACCACCGCCGCGGCCAGTGCCGGGCGGCGGGTGCCGCCGGCGTACCCGGTGGCATGACGGAGTCCGCGTCAACCGAGGCTCCGGCGGAGCGGGAGAGCATCGGCACCGTCATCGTGGCGGGCCTGGCCAATCTGGCCATCGCCGTGGCCAAGGCGATCGCCGGGCTCATCTCCGGCTCGGCGGGCATGCTCTCGGAGGCCGCGCACTCCGTCGCCGACACCGTCACCGAGCTGCTGCTGCTGACCGCGCTGGTCCGGGGCGACCGGCCCGCCGACGACGAGCACCCGTTCGGCTACGGCAAGTCGGCGTTCTTCTGGGCGTTCCTCGCGTCGATGGCGACGCTGGTGGCGGGGGCCGGATTCGCCGTCACACACGGGTATCACACGATCCGCAACGGCGAGGAGATGGGCGATTTCACCGTCTCCTACATCGTCCTCGCGGTGTCGTTCGTCCTGGAGGGAATCTCGCTCCGGCGGGCGGTGCGCCAAGTGCGCGGTTCGGCCCAGCGCCTGCGGCTGCGGTCGTTGGCGTACCTGCGGCTCACGCCGGACACGTCGGTCAAGGCGGTGGTGGCGGAGGACACCGCCGCGCTGATCGGCCTCGGCCTCGCGGGCCTCGGCCTGGTGCTGACCGAGCTGACCGGCGACACGTTCTACGACGGCGCGGCCTCGGTCGCCATCGGGTTGCTCCTGGCCGTCGTCGCGCTCACGCTCGCGCGGGCCAACGTGTCGCTGCTCGTGGGTCAGGCGCCCTCGCGGCGCTGGCAACATGCGATACGCCGGGAGCTGGAAGCGGATCCGGTGATCGAGCGGGTGCTGACCCTCAACGCCATGTTCCTCGGTCCGGACAGCGTGCTGGTGGCGGCCGAGGTCGACGTGTCGGACACCGCGACGGGCGCGCAGATCGAGGCATCCGCCGACGCGGCGGCGACCCGGTTGCGCGAGAAGTACCCGGTGATCCGCCACGTCTACCTCGACCCCACCGGCACCCCACCCCGGTGATCACGGCGGACCAACGGGGTGGGCGTGACTTACTTGGCGGGGGTGGACGGGGCGCCGGACGGCGGGGTGCCGTGCCGGCCGGCACCGCCGCCGAGCAGGCCGAGCTTGGCCGCCTTCAGGACGGCGTCGGCCTCGGCCTGAGTCAGCGTGCCGGCCTTCACGGCCGCGTCGAGCCGTTCCTTCAGCTTCGCCGTGCGGTCCACACCCGACTTGCCGTGGTCCGGGGACTTAGGCTTGCCGGACTGCGTCGACGAGGACGCCGTCGGCTTGGGGGTTCCGTCCGCCGCCCACGCGGCGACCGGGGCCGCGATGCCCAGCGCCAGTACGCCCGACGCTCCCAGCGTCACCACCATCTTCTTCGACAGCTTCACCATTCTCTTCGCCTCCTCGCGATCGGTGAGCCGTCGAAGCTGGCGGGCGATTCTCAACGAAGCACCGGGTGAACCTCGTGGAAGCCTCAAAGGTCGGTCAACGCGGTGCCCGTTTCGTGGCCCGCCACCCGATCCGTCCGGTGGTGCGTTCAGCCGGACGGCAGGTGGCGGGCAGGCGTACCGCAGCGATCTTCGTCAGTTCCCCGAGGGCCGGCGGCGCCAGGCGAGCCCGGCGAAGACCGCGGCCAGGGCGGCCACGACCAGGGCCGCGACGGCCAGTCCGGTGGCCGCGCCGGACGAGCCGGACGAGTCGGCCGACGCCACGGTGACCGCGCCGGCCGACGGCGAGGCGGCGGTCTTGCCGGTCAGCTTGAGCACCGGGGCCGGGTGGTCGGGCTCGGCCTGGCCGTCGGCCGGCACCTCGATCCAGCGCACGACGTCGCCGTCGGAGTAGGTCTGGAGCGCCTTGAACACGATCTGGTCGGCCTGCGGAAGCGGTCCGGCCGACACGTCGAACTCCTGGAACTGGCCGGGCTTGATCGCGGCCTCGGCGGCGGCGGTCCACGTGATCTTCGTGACCGCCTCGGTGATCGTGCTCTCCCCGGCCTGGACGGGGGCCGGAAGCTTGGTCTTCTCGGTGGCCACGGTCCAACCCGGCACGGGCCTGACCGAGATGTGCCCGATGGGCTGCTCGACGGGGAGGACGACCTCCACCTTCGTCGTCGAGGCCGAGTCCTTCTCGTTCGGCACCCGGAAGGTCAGCTTGGTGTAGCCGCCCTGCACCGCCTGGCTCGGGTTCACCGTGACGTGCGCGGACGCGGCGCTCGCCGACACCGCGACCGCGGCGGTGGCGACGGCCAGTGTCACGAGCGCGCGCTTGAAGAGACTTCTCATCGGACCTCATCCCATGTGACCTGTCCCGAACCGGGAACGGTTCGGGTGCGCCATCCAGGTCGCCGAAGGGTCCGGTCTGGTTCCCAGCAGATCGCCGAATTCGCGGCGAATCAGTCGCTGGCGGGACGGGAATGGGGGATCTCCGGCGGAATGGGCGGCTCCCGGCCGACCTGTCCGGCGTCGGTCTCCGGCTGGGCCAGCCGGTCGAAGAACCGCAGCAGCTCGACCGGGACGGGCATGACCAGGGTCGAGTTCTTCTCCGCCGCCACCTCGACGACCGTCTGCAACAGCCGCAGCTGCATCGCGCCGGGCGTCTCGGCCATGATCGCGGAGGCGTCGGCCAGGCTCTGCGCGGCGCGGAACTCGCCGTCGGCGGTGATGATCCGGGCCCGCCGCTCGCGCTCGGCCTCGGCCTGCTTCGACATCGCGCGCTTCATCTGCTCCGGCAGCTGGACGTCCTTGATCTCGACGCGGTCGACGTGCACGCCCCAGGCCTGCGTCGGGGCCTCCAGCAGGAGCCGCAGTTCGCGATGCAGCTCGTCCCGGTTGGACAGCAGGTCGTCCAGCTCGCTCTTGCCGATGACGGACCGCAGGGACGTCTGCGCCAGCAGCTCCACGGCGACCATGTAGTTCTGCACCTCGATGACGGCCCGGTAAGGGTCGGAGACGCGGAAGTAGACCACGGCGTCGACCTTGACCGAGACGTTGTCCCGGGTGATGCCCTCCTGCGAGGGCACCGGCAGGGTCACGATCTGCACGTTCACCTTGCGAAGGCGGTCCACCAACGGGAGGACCACCGCCAGCCCCGGTGGGCGTACGCGGGTGCGGGCCCGGCCGAATCGGAAGACGATGCCCCGTTCGACCTGATTGACGATCCGGACGCCGCCCAACAGCACCCACCCGAAGACGAACGCGGCCAGCGCGCAGAGCGCCATGCCCAGCAGTGTCGCGACGTCGCCGTCCTCACCCATGACGGGCACCTTATCGAACTTTCGCGATACTTTGGGGGGTCGCTCAGACCCCGTCGTCCTCTTCGTACGCCGATTCCCGGCCCTGGAGGAAGATGCGCAGATCGTTGGAGATCGCGGAGCCGTCGACGGAGTCCCGCTTCCGTAGGCCCCGGCGGACCGGCTGCGACCGTTTCCCGTTGCGCGACGCGGGCGGCGCCTGCAGCGTACGGATCTGGGTCTGCAACTCGGCGCACGCGGTCTCCACTGTGGCGATCAGCCGCGCCTCGGTGGCGGCGAGCTCACGCCGGACTCGGGCCACCTCCACTCGCGTATATCCGACCACCAGCGCCAAGACGGCCGCGGCCGACAGTCCGATCACGAGGCTGACCGTCTTGAGGTGTACGTCGCCGAGCCCGGCGAGGATCCATCCGAGGCTCACCACCAGCCCGGACGCGGCGCAGATCGCCACGCGGATGAGGAGTTCGCCGCCGCGTCCGGTCGGCGTACGCGGCGGTACGAGGACGGCAGGCACCTGTTCGGAATCGGTCTCCGCCATGGCCGGCCTCCCGTACTGACTCATCGGTCAACGTGACTGGGGTATCACAACCAGCCGCCGGGCGCACGGCCTGGCGGCGAAGGTCGTGGACGAGGCTACCTTCGGCCGACCCCGGAAGGCTTCGGTCGGACGGGGTCGGGGATCCGCTCCGGTTCCGGCGCCGGTGGCCCGGCCGGAACGTTGTTCAGATCCAGTTGCTGCCGCCAGTACGCTATCGCGCCTTTCACCGTCGCGCGCAGGTAGTCCTTGACGTCTCCCGGCAGGTGCGGATCGGCCAGGTGCCGCTGGGCGTCGAGGAGCACGGGGTCGACGCGGGGCTTCGGGGACGGCGGCGCGACCATGCCGAGTTCCTCCCGAGTGGCCAGTCCGGATTCGACCATCAGCTCGCCGAGGCGTACGCCGAGCACGGGAGCGAGCTTGCGCAGGTTCTCCGGGGTCGGGGTGATCTCGCCGGCCTGATACCGCGAGATCAGCGACGCCGACACGCCCGAGGCCGCCTCCAGGTCGCCGTCCGACAAGAATCCATGCTTATCCATGAGTCGGCGGAGATACCACCCGAAGGGACTCTGCGGGTCTCTCCGGCGGCGGCTCACCAGTCCGATGGTACCGACCGGTAAGGGGCGACGAGAGAGCGAGGGTCGCCGCTTTCGTGCGTCCGTGAAAGAGGGACTCCTCCAAACGGCCCGCAGGCTGTCACCCATCCGGGCGACTAGGCGTCGTGCATGCATGGCTCTATAGTGCATGCGTGCACGAATTTAGCAAGCTTCCACGCCTGGCGTACAACGGAAAAGCGTTCGACGAGATCTTCGAGCTGCTGGGTCTCCGTACCGACGCCGAGAAGGCCAGATTCCTGGGCATCGCGGAGAGCAGCTTCAACCGGATCCGGCGCGGCGTCTCCATCCCAGGCGGGCAGTTCGTCGCGAGCGCGCTGTACGCGATGAAGTCCGAACCCCGGCTCGGCGGCCTGCCGGCCGAGCACACCCGGTTCGACCGGCTTTTCACGGTTGCGGTGGGCCGGCCCAGGTGAGGCGCGCGCTGCGCCGTCACCTCCTCGCCCTGCTGCTGATGGTGCCGATCTTCGCGGTCGCGGTCGTGACGACACTGCTCGACCCGTGGGCCGCCGCACTGATCTTCAGCGGAATGGCGATCGCGCTGGGCGCGGGAGGTGAGGCGATGCGCGCGTTCACCGACGGCGACGCCGCCGAGACTTCGAAGGAGAGGCAATCAACGTGAGCGATTGGGTCAGGTGCACCACGGGGTCCTACCGCCTGATCGGCGGAGACTCCCGGCACCGCAGGCCGAACGGCGGCCCGCGGCCCCGGCCCGTGGTAGCCGGCGCGGGACGGGGC